>DATKCY010000206.1:0-19542 GCA_035512995.1 Thermohalobaculum sp. | reverse complement strand
CTCTGAGCGCGGCCCGCCCGGCCTCAGGCGGGGCGGGCGCGAGCCCCGGGAACCGGGCGCGGGGGCGCCCGGCCTCAGGCGGCGCCCCAGCGCCAGAGGCCGCTGCCGGCCCCGGCATACGCGCGCGCCAGCACCATCTTATGCACCTCGTCGGCGCCGTCGACCAGCCGCGCCTGGCGGGCGTAGCGGTAGATCCACTCGAGCACGGTGTCGGTCGAGTAGCCGCGCGCGCCGCAGATCTGGATCGCGTCGTCGGCGGCGCGGTGCAGCGTCTCGGCCACCTGCACCTTCGCCATCGAGATCGCGGTCCGCGCCCGCCCGCCCTGGTCGAGCTCCCACGCCGCCTTCATCGTCAGCAGCCGCCCGATCTCGATCTGCTGCGCCAGGTTGCCGAGCTTGACCTGCACGGTCTCGCGGTCGGCCAGGCGCACGCCGAAGCCCTCGCGCTCGGCGGCATAGGCGCTCGCGATCTCCATGCAGCGCCTGGCGAGGCCGAGCCAGCGCATGCAGTGCGTGAGCCGCGCGGGTCCGAGGCGGATCTGCGTGACCTTGAGGCCGTCGCCCTCGGCCATCAGCACGTGCTCGTCGGGAACCTCGAGGCCGTCGAACACCAGCTCGCAGTGCCCGCCGTGCTCCTCCGGCCCCATGATCCCGATCCGCCGCGCGATGCGCCAGCCGGGCGCGTCCGCGTCGAACAGGAAGGCGGTCAGCCCCTTCCGCGGATCGTCCGAGGTGCGCGCCATGACGATGAAGCGCCCGGCCCCCTCGGCGCCGGTGATGAACCACTTGCGCCCGGTGATGCGCCAGCCGCCCGGGGTCCGCTCGGCGCGGGTCCGCATCATCGAGGGGTCCGAGCCCGCGCCCGGATGCGGCTCGGTCATCGCGAACGCCGAGCGGACGCGCCCCTCGGCGACCGGTGCCAGCCACCACGCCTTCTGCTCGATCGTGCCGACCTGGGCGAGCAGGCGCATGTTGCCGTCCTCGGGCGCCGCGGCATTGAAGCAGACCGGGCCGAAGACGGAGCGATTCATCTCCTCGTAGGCGGCCGCGAGCGCGACGAAGGGCAGGCCGAGGCCGCCCTCCGCCTCGGCAAGCTGCGGCAGCCACAGGCCCGCCGCCCTGGCTCTGTCGCGCACCGGCGCCAGCCGGTCGGGCGGAATGTTCCCGTGGTCCGAGAAGCTCGAAGGCTCGTCCTCGAGCGGCAGCACGTGCTCGGCCACGAAGTCCGCCACCCGGGCGCGGTAGACCTCGGCGCCGTCCGGCAGGGTGAAGTCCATCTCGCCTCCTCCTGGATCTGCCCCTTGCTTGCGAAAGGCAACTAATCCATTTTGAAACCGATGGTTATCTCAGGACAATTCTCGGTGTCGGCAATCGTGGTATGAGTATGGTCCCCCCCGCAAGCAAGCTCCGTGGAAGGAGAACGCATGATGGCAGACCTTGAGCAGAGCGAGATCGGCGCCATGACGGACGCCGTGCGCCAGATCGGCGACAGTTGGACCCTTCTGATCGTCTGGGCCGCGCTTAGAGGCATCACGCGTTTCGACACCTTCCAGCGCCGGCTGGGCGTGGCCCGCAACATCCTGTCGAACCGTCTCGCGCGTCTCGTCGACGAGGGCATCCTCGAGAAGCGCCCGGTGCACGCCGGCGCCCGGCGGCTCGAGTACCGCATCACCCCGAAGGGCGAGGCGCTTCGTCCCGTTCTCGAGCTGATCGAGGACTGGGGCAAGACGACGCGCCGCGGCGTGCGCGAGCGCGCGAGCGCCTAGCGCATCCCCTGAAGCACGTGCGCGGCCGTTCGGAGCGAGACGGCCGCGTCGCTGAGCCTCCGCGCGGCCTGGTCGCAGGTCGCGCGGCCCTCGAGATAGCCCTCGGCGCAGCGGACGCTGTCGAGGAGCTGCGAGAGCTCGGCCTCGACCCCCTCCTTGTAGCTGTCGAAGGTGCCACGCCGCTGCGCGTCGGCCATCGCCTGGACCACCTGCGGGCACTGGACCCCCTGCCCGCGCAGCGCCTCGGCCAGCGCCTGGCCGGCCTGCGGCGCGAGGCAGAGCTTGAAGATCACGTCGAGCTGCACGGCAGGAAAGAAGCGCATCAGCGTGCGCACGCGCTCGGGCAGCGCGGCATAGCCGTTGCTGACCCCGGCGGGGCTCCAGAACTGGTATGACTGCAGGAAGCTGTTGCCGGTGATCCGCGTGTTGGGCGTCACCGGCGGCGGCATGAAGCCCGCCGGCGGATCGGGCACCTCGAGCCCCGGGCGGACGAAGCTGTCGACCCGCGCCCGGGCGGCGTTGAGCTCCCCCGTCGGCTCGACCGGCACGAAGGCGACCTCGGCGCCGTAGGGCATCGGCGAGACCTGCATCAGCACGGCACCCCCGCCCATGTCGATGATCGCCTCGGCCGTCTCGCCCATGCGGTCGGCACGGAACGCCTGCGCGTTGCCGCGCGCATCGTAGAGCGTGCCGCTGAAGCCGTCCTCGGCCGGCTGGATGTCGAGCCGCGCCCCCTCGGCGTCCTTCACGCCCATATAGGTCCCCGACAACCGGTCCTGCGCGGCGGCGAGACCGGGGACCAGCAGGCAGAGCGTAACGAGAATCGCAACGAGTCGGTGCATAAGGAGCCTTCGCTTTTTCGTGCCAGGGGCGCGTGCGCGTCGATATAATGCGCGCGCGCTGAATCTCAGGCCGCAACAGTCGGAAACCGGGTGGGGAACGATGGACTGGGACAAGCTGCGGGTCTTCCATGCGGTCGCGAGTGCCGGCAGCCTGACCCATGCCGGCGAGCAGCTCAACCTCAGCCAGTCGGCGATCAGCCGGCAGATCCGGGGGCTCGAGCAGCAGCTGCAGGCGGTGCTGTTCCACCGCCACGCCCGCGGCCTGCTGCTGACCGAGCAGGGGGAGCTGCTCTACGAGGCGACCGAGGCGATGAGCAAGCGGCTGAACGCAGCCGCTGCCCGCATCCGCGACGCCAAGGACGAGGTGCACGGAGAGCTCAAGGTGACCGCGACGGCGGGCTTCGGCACGCTGTGGCTGGCGCCGCGGCTGCACCGGCTGTTCGAGGCGCACCCGAACCTCAGCGTCAACCTGATCCTGACCGAGTCGATCCTCGACCTGCCGATGCGCGAGGCCGACGTCGCGATCCGCATGGCGAGCCCGAATCAGTCGGACCTGATTCGCCGGCCGCTGATGGAGGTCGTGATCCGGCTCTATGCCAGCCGCACCTACCTGGCCGCGCGCGGCCACCCGGAAACGCTTGCGGACCTGGCGCAGCACCGGCTGATCTGCTTCGACACCTCGGCGGCGCAGCCGAACGAGGCGAGCAGCTGGCTCGCCCAGGTCTGCCGCGCCGGCCGGACCTCGCACATGACGATCAACAGCTACTTCGGCGTGCTGAAGGCGGCGGCGAACGGACTCGGCATTGCAGCGTTGCCCGATTACATCACTCGCGACTATCCGGAACTGGCCAATGTGATGCCCGACGAGGCCAGTCCGCCGATCACCGTCTACTTCGTCTACCCTGAGGAACTGAAGAAATCTCAGAGGGTTAGCGCCTTCCGGGACTTCATGCTGGCAGAGATTGCCGGGACCGCGAACGCCCCCAGGCCGATCCCGGTTGCAGCTCCGACATAGCCGGTTTGCCCGCTGACGCCTTTGGGCAACTTGTTCGACCTGCCGTTGTGGCCTATCTTCGACCTTGAGGCGAGGGTGAGAGCCCAAGCTTCAGGTTGTGATACCTCCCTGTTGAACTTGGCCGGGCCTCTCGCCCGGCTTTTTTTCGTTCAGGGGAACAGGGCAGTGCGGCGCCCCGGTCAATCCGTCACGAACGCGGCGGAAGAGTAGCCCTGAAGGTACAGCAGAGCCGTCAGGTCGCTGTGCTCGATCACCGCGTCGGCCAACTCGGCCACGACGGGCTTCGGGCGGTAGCCGACGCCGAGCCCGGCCGCGCCGATCATGCCGAGGTCGTTCGCGCCGTCGCCGACGGCGAGCGCCTCCGCCGCCGCCAGCCCGAATCGCGCGAGCATTTCGTCCAGCGCCTCGACCTTCGCCTCGCGCCCGAGCACCGGCTCGGCCACCCCGCGCAGCCTGCCGCCCTCGAACACCAGCCGGTTCGCGCGGTGCTCGGCGAACCCTGCGGCGGCGGCCACGCGCTCGCAGAACCAGGCGAATCCGCCCGAGACGAGGGCGGTGTGCGCGCCGTTGGCCGCCATCGTCCGGACCAGCGTGCGCGCGCCGGGGTTGAGCGTGACCCGCTCGGCCAGGATGCGCTCGAGCGCCGTCTCCTCGAGCCCTTGCGCCAGCGCCACGCGCGCACGGACCGCCTCGGCGAAGTCCAGCTCGCCCCGCATCGCCCGCTCGGTGATCCCGCGCACCTCCTCGCCGCGCCCGGCATATTCGGCCACGAGGTCGATGCACTCGACCGGGATGATGGTCGAGTCCATGTCGGCGATCAGCAGGCGCTTCCGCCGCCCCTCGGCCGGCACGGCGTTGAGGTCGATGCCGGCGAAGTCGGCGCTGAGCGCCGCCAGGTCGGGCGCTGCCTCGAGCGCCACCTCGACCGCCTCGGGCCCGAGCCGGACGGGCGCGCCGCCGGCCGCGCGGCCGATCCGCGCGGCCGCCGCGTCGTCGAGCGCCGCGCCCGAAGGCGCGGTCGCGACCAGGACCCAGCTCACGCGGTCGAACCGGGGATCAGGACTCGGGAGCGGCGGCCTCACGCTCGGCCACCTCCTCCTCCAGCCGCTCGGCCACGAGGAAGGCGAGCTCGAGCGCCTGGCTCGCGTTCAGCCGCGGATCGCAGGCGGTGTGATAGCGGCTCGAGAGCTCGTCCGAGGTGAGCTGGCGCATGCCGCCCGTGCACTCGGTCACGTCCTGGCCGGTCATCTCGAAATGCACGCCGCCGGCATAGGTGCCCTCGGCCTTGTGCACGTCGAAGAAGGCCTGCACCTCGGCGAGGATGCGGTCGAACGGCCGCGTCTTGTAGCCCGACTCCGACTTGACCGTGTTGCCGTGCATCGGGTCGCACGACCAGACGACCTTCGCCCCCTCCTCCTCGACGGCGCGCACCAGCCCGGGCAGGTGGTCGCCGAGCTTGTCGGCGCCGAAGCGGCAGATCAGCGTCAGCCGTCCCGCCTCGTTCTCCGGGTTCAGCAGCTCGAGGAGGCGCTTCAGGTCGTCGACCTCGAGGCTCGGCCCGCACTTCATGCCGATCGGGTTCAGGATGCCGCGGCAGAACTCGACATGCGCGCCGTCGGGCTGGCGCGTGCGGTCGCCGATCCAGACCATGTGGCCCGACCCCGCGACGTGCTCGCCGCTGGTCGAGTCGACCCGCGCCAGCGCCTCCTCGTAGGGCAGGAGCAGCGCCTCGTGGCTCGTGTAGTACTCGACCTCGCGCAGCCGCTGGGCGTTGGCCGGATTGACGCCGCAGGCATCCATGAAGCCGACCGCGCCCGAGATCCGGCGCGCCAGCTCCTGGTAGCGCTGCGCCTCCTCGGTTCCCGATGCGAACTCGAGGTTCCAGGACTGCACCCGGTGCAGGTCGGCATAGCCGCCGGTCGCGAAGGCGCGGAGCAGGTTCAGCGTGCCGGCCGACTGCATGTAGGCCAGGATCATCCGGTCGGGGTCGGGCCTGCGCGCCCCCTCGTCGAACAGGATGTCGTTGACGATATCGCCGCGGTAGCTCGGCAGCTCGACGCCGCCCTGGGTCTCGGTCGCGGCCGAGCGCGGCTTGGCGAACTGACCCGCGGTGCGGCCGACCTTCACCACCGGCACGCCCGCGCCGAAGGTCAGCACGACCGCCATCTGCAGCATGACGCGGAAGGTGTCGCGGATGTTGTCGGCGGTGAACTCGGCGAAGCTCTCGGCGCAGTCCCCGCCCTGGAGCAGGAAGGCCCTGCCCTCGACCACCTCCGCCAGCCGGCGCTTCAGGCGCCGCGCCTCGCCCGCGAAGACGAGGGGCGGATAGGTCGCGAGCTGGCCGAGCACCGTCTCGAGCCGCTGCTGGTCCTCGTAGGCCGGCAACTGCAGCGCCTCGCGCGCGCGCCAGCTGTCCTTCGTCCAGGTCCTGTTCATCGCGTGCCTCAATGCATGGCCGTCGCATGGCCGTCGCGCGCCCTATAACGCAGCCCCCGCCCGCTGGCCAGTCCTGCACGGCCCGCACCGGGCGCGGCGCTTGACGGGGCCCTCCGCCCGGCCCAAGTCTGGGAGCGGACCGGACAACGATAGTCCGATGCAACCTTTCGCGGGTGCGGAAGCGATCATGAGACAGGCAGCGACGGCACCGGGGGAGCGGACGCGTCAGTTCGTCTTTCTGCTGTCGGCGAAGTTCTCGATGATGGCGTTCGCGGCCGCGGTCGAGCCGCTGAGGCTCGCGAACCGCGTCGCGCGCCGGCCGCTCTACGCCTGGCGGCTGGTGTCCGAGACCGGCGAACCGGTCGAGGCCTCGAACGGCGCGGCGCTCGTGGTCGACGGCGGGCTCGAGGAGGTGCCGCGCGACGCGACGATCATCGTCTGCTCGGGCTTCGGGCTCGAGCGCGCGGCCTCGAAGCCCGTGCTGACCTGGCTCAGGCGCGAGGCGCGCCGCGGCGCCGGCCTCGGCGCCGTCTGCACCGGCGCGCACGTGCTGGCCCGCGCCGGCCTCCTCGAGGGCAGGCGCGCGACGATCCACTGGGAGAACCAGGCCGCCTTCGCCGAGGACTTCCCCGACGTCGAGCTGCTGAACCTCCTCTATGTCGACGACGACGGGCTGATCACCTCGGCCGGAGGCACCTCCTCGGCCGACATGATTCTGCACGTGATCGCCGAGGAGCACGGCACCGACCTCGCGAGCCTGGTGGCCGACACGTTGATCCACACGCCCGTGCGCTCGGTCCACGACGAGCAGCGCCTCAGCGTGCCGGCGCGCATCGGCGTGCGCCACCCGAAGCTCGTGCAGATCATCCAGACGATGGAGCAGTCGATCGAGGAGCCGATCAGCCCGGCGGACCTCGCCCGCTCGGTCGGCATGTCGACCCGCCAGCTCGAGCGGCTGTTCCGCCGCTATCTGAACCGCAGCCCCAAGCGCTACTACATGGAGCTGAGGCTCGAGAAGGCGCGGAACCTGCTCCTGCAGACCGACATGAGCGTGATCAACGTGGCGCTCGCCTGCGGCTTCACCTCGCCGTCGCATTTCTCCAAGTGCTACCGCGCGCACTTCAACCGCACCCCCTACCGCGAGCGCGGCGCCCCGACCGAGACGGGCGCCTCGAAGGCCGACACCGGCGTCGTGAAGGTGCCGGGCGCGGCCGAGCGGGCCCGGCAGACGTGACGAACGCTCCCCGGGCCGGACGCCGCCCGCCATACCCCGCGCAGCCCCGGCGCCCGGGACGCGGGATTCCCGGGCGCAGGCCCGACCTTTCCGCATGAAGGAGCCTGCGCCCGGTCGCAGCGCCTATCGGCTGTTCCGCCCGATCACCACGCGCTGGTCGGACAACGACGCCTACGGTCACATCAACAACGTCCGCTACTACGCGTTCTTCGACACGGCCGTGAACGGCTGGCTGGTCGAGCAGGGATTCCTCGACATCCACGCGGGCGAGGCGATCAACCTGGTGGTCGAGACCCGCTGCCGCTACTTCGCCCCGCTGGCCTTCCCCGCCCCGCTCGAGGCGGGGCTCGCCGTCTCCCGCCTCGGCACCTCGTCGGTGACCTACGAGATCGGCGTCTTCGGTGAGGGCGCCGGGACCGCCGCCGCCGCCGGCAGCTTCACCCACGTCCATGTCGGCCGCGACGACCGCCGCCCGCAGCCCCTGCCCGCGGGCATGCGCGCGGCGCTCGGGGAACTGGTGCGGCCCGGCTGAAAGACGCCGCCCCCGACGCCGGCAGGGCCGCAGTCCGGGCCGGGTCGATGAACGCGCGCCAGCGCGACCGCGGAGCGCGTCATCGACGCGGATGGGACTATGGCGAACGCTCGACCAGAAGCCCCCCTGGGGCTTCTCCCCAGCAAGGAGTGTCCCTTGCCGCACGCCCGACGCGAGCCGCTCCGGGCACTCGATCCGCCACCGCGCCCCAGCATGACTCCATCGCGGCGACCAGCCGCGATTCCGCCAAGCTCGAGCGTGACAGAACTGGTCGGGGCGGCCGGATTCGAACCGGCGACCCTCTGCTCCCAAAGCAGATGCGCTACCAGGCTGCGCTACGCCCCGAACGGCGCCCGGAATAGCCCGGATCGGTGGCGGAATCCATGGGCTCAGCCGGCGGCGCCGAGGCCGAGGTGGCGCTCGAGCAGATCGGGCCGGCGCTCGAGCTCGGCGGGCGGGCCGGTCCAGGCCAGGCGGCCGGCGTCGAGGAGCGCGATGCGGCCGGCGAAGGCCAGTGCCGCCTCGATCCGGGACTCGACCAGCAGCACGGCGTGCCCCTCCTCCGCGGAAAGCCGCTCGAACGCCGCCATCAGCTCGTCCGACAGCGCGGGCGCCAGTCCCTCGAGCGGCTCGTCCAGCATCAGCACCCGGGGGCGGCCCATCAGGGTGCGGGCGACCGCGAGCATCTGCTGCTCGCCGCCCGAGAGGCGGGTGCCGCCGATCCGCCGCCGCTCGGCGAGGCGCGGGAAGAGGGCATATGCGCGGCCGAGGTCGGGGCGCGCGTCGTGCGCGCCTGCGATCAGGTTCTCCTCGACGCTGAGCGAGGGGAAGATGTCGCGCGTCTGCGGCACGAGGCCGAGGCCGGCGCGCGCCCGCGCATGCGGCGCCAGCCCGCTCATGTCGCGGCCCCCGATCCGGATGCGCCCGGCGTGGAGGCGCGTGAGCCCGAGGGCCGTGCGGAGCAGCGTCGTCTTGCCGGCGCCGTTCCGGCCGAGCATGCCGAGCCGCTCGCCCGGCGCGAGCGCGAGCGTGACGTCCTCGATCACGTGGCCGGCGCCGTAGCCGGCGCTGACGCCCTCGAAGGCGAGCAGCGGCTCAGCCATGGCGGGCGCCCAGGTAGAGCTCGCGCACGCGGGCGTCGGCGGCGATCGCCTCGGGCGGCCCCTCGGCCAGCACGGCGCCCTCCACGAGCACCACGATCCGCTCGGCAAGCCGGAAGACGAGGTCCATGTCGTGCTCGATGATCAGCACGGCGAGGTCCGACGGCAGCGCCGCCAGCACGTCCAGCAGGCGCGCGCGCTCCCCCGCCGGCACGCCCGCAGAAGGCTCGTCGAGAATCAGGACGCGGGGCCTCAGCGCCAGCGCCAGCGCGATGTCGGCCAGCCGCTGCGCGCCGTAGGGCAGGTCGCCGGTTCGCCGGTCGGCGGCGCCGGTCAGGTCGAAGTCCGCGAGGAGCGCGGCGGCCTCCGCCTCGACCTCGGGGTTCTCGCCGACACGGGCGAAAGGACGCCAGCTCTCGCGCCGGCGCTCGATCAGGGCGAGGCGCAGGTTGTCGCGCAGGCTGAGGCCGGGGAAGAGCGCCGTGATCTGGAAGGTCTTGGCAATGCCGGCACGGACCCGCCGCGCCTCGTCAAGCGCGGTGATGTCGGCGCCGTCGAGCAGCACCCGGCCCGCGCTCGGCGCCGTGATGCCGGTCAGGATGTCCGCCAGCGTCGTCTTGCCCGCGCCGTTCGGCCCGATCAGCGCCACGCGGCGGCCCGGCGGCAGGGCCAGGTCCACGCGGTCGGCGACGGTCAGCCCGCCATAGCGCTTGACGATCCCCTGCGCCTCGAGCCCCGTCACCGCCGCACCCACCGGTCGGCGAGCGAGACGAGGCCCGCGGGGGCGAGGAAGACGACGGCCAGCACCAGCGCCCCGATCGCGAACAGCCAGTTGAACGGGTCGACGGCGGCGGCGAAATGGTGGACCGCCATGAAGAGGACGGTGCCGAGGATCGCGCCGTAGAGCCGCCCGGTGCCGCCGAGGATGAGCATGATCAGCGCCTCGGCCGACAGCGAGAAGTCGAAGGCGGCAGGGCTCACGAGCTCCGTCGTCTGCGCCGACAGGGCCCCGGCCGCCCCCGCGAGCCCGCCTGCCAGCGTGTAGACCGTGACCAGCCGCCAGTAGACCGGCGTGCCGAGCGCGTGCATCCGATCGGGCGCCTCGCGAATGCCCCGGAGGGCGAGCCCGAGCGGCGAGCCCGCCAGCCGCCGGGCAAAGGCGAAGCAAAGCGCGAGCACGCCGAGCGCGTAGAGATATCCGGTGCGTCCCCAGAGGTCGAACTCGGCGCCGAGCAGCGGGGCCATCAGATAGCCGCCGAGCCCGTCCGCGCCGCCGGTGACGGTGTCGGCCTGGTTCGCCACCTCCTGCAGCACCTCGGCGACGGCTATGGTCAGCACGAGGAGGGTCAGCGCCTTTGCCCGGAGCAGGGCGAGCCCCGAGACGAAAGCAACCCCCGCCGCGGCGGCCATGCCGACGACCAGACCGCTGAGCGGCTCGGCGCTCACATGAAGCGCGAAGAGCGCCGCGGCGTAGGCGCCGCTGCCGAACATCGCCGCCTGCCCCAGCGTCGCGATCCCGGCAAAGCCCACCACGAGGTCGAGCGAGAGCACGAGCAGGATCATGATCAGCACGCGCGTCAGGAAGGCGAGCTGGTCGGGCACGATCCACATCAGCCCCAGCGCCCCGGCGAGGAGCGCGAGATCGAGTGCGAGCCTCACGCGCGTCCGAGCAGCCCGCGCGGCCGGACCGCGAGGATCGCCATCGTGCCCAGATAGAAGAAGATCGTGCCGAAGTCCGGCACCAGATAGCGCGCGGCCGTGTCGAGGACGCCGAGCGCCAGCGCCGCGGCGAGCGACCCGGCGATCGATCCCATGCCGCCGACCGCGACGACGAACAGGAACAGGACCAGATAGCGGAGCGGGTAATAGGCCTCGATCGGCAGCAGCTCGGCGCCGAGGATGCCGCCGAGCGCCGCGAGCCCGGCGCCGAGGGCGAAGGCCGCCGCATAGACGCGGCCGGTGTCGATGCCGAGCGCCGATGCCGCGCGCGCGTCGTCGACGGCGGCGCGGAGCCGGATGCCGAAGCGGCTCCGCTCGACCAGCGCCCAGAGGGCGAGCGCGATCGCCGCGCCCGCCGCCAGCACGACCACGCGATGGACCGGCAGCGTGCGGACACCGAGGTCGACCGAGCCGCGCATCCACTCCGGCGCCGGCAACGCGAGCAGGCTCGATCCGAGCGCGAGGTTGACGCTCGCGATCATCAGGAAGGCCAGGCCGACCGTCGCCAGCACCTGCTCGAGCTCGGGGCGCCCGTAGATGTGGCGGTAGAAGGCCCGCTCGAGGACAACCGCGACGGCGACGGTGCCGAGCACGCCGAGCCCCGCCGCCACGGCCCACGGCAGGCCGAGCCGGATCAGCGCCAGATGCGCGAGCGCGCCCCCGATCAGGGCGAAGCCGCCATGGGCGAGATTGATGACCCGCATCAGGCCCATCGTGACGCTCAGCCCGACCGAGATCAGGAACAGGATCATGCCGTAGGCGACGCCGTCGACCAGGATCGCGAGCAGGATCGACATGGGCGTCGCCGCCGGCTCAGTCGCCGACGAGGCCCCAGTCGGGCTGGTCGGGCAGCGTCTCGACCTCGCGGTTGACCAGCCTGCCCGTCTCCGCGTCCCGTTCGACCCGGCGGACATAGACGTTCTGGGTCACGTGCCGCGTTTCCGGATCCAGCTTCAGCGGCCCGCGGGGGCTCGTCCATTCGAGCCCCTCGACCGCCTCGATCGCAGCCTCCGGGTCGGAGCCGCCCGCAGCCTCGATCATCGTCCAGAGCAGGTGCGCGCCGTCATAGGCGCCGACCGACATGAAGTTCGCGATGGCGCCGGGGTGGAGCTCGGCAAGCTTTGCCTGGAACGCCGCGTTCTCGGGCGAGTCGTGCGCGGCCGAGTAGTGGTAGAGCGTCGTCAGCCCCAGCGCCGCGTCGCCCAGGGCCTCCAGCGTCGTCTCGTCGGTCTCGCCGGTGCCGTAGAAGGTGATCCCGGCGTCGGCCAGCGCGTTGTCGTTGTATGCCTTGACGAAGGCGAAGGTCGGCGGGCCGACGGGGAGGAACACGAAGACGGCGTCGGCACCGGAGTCCTTGATCCGCTGCACGAAGGGCGCGAAGTCGGTGGTCTTGAGCGGCATCCGGATGCGGTCGAGCACCTCGCCGCCCTCGGCCTCGAACGCGGCCGTGAACGCCTCCTCGGCATTGTGGCCCGGCGCATAGTCGGTGACGGCGGTCACGACCTTGCGCGCCCCCTCGCCATGGGCATGCCGGGCGGCGGGCGCGGCGAGCTGGGCGAGCGTGTGCGAGGCGCGCACGAAGAAGGGCGAGGCCTCGGTGATCGTCGAGGTCGCGGCGTTGAAGATGACCGTCGGGATCTCGGCCTGCGTGATCAGCGGCGCGACCGCCATCGCGTTCGGCGTGAAGGTGAAGCCGGCGAGGTAGTCAACGCCGTCGCTGACGATCAGTTCGCGCGCCAGCGCCTTGGCCCGCCCCGGGTCCGGCCCCCCGGAATCGCGCCAGAGCCACTCGACCTGATGCCCGCCCGGATCGTCGCCGTTCAGCGCGACATAGGTCTCGACCGCCTGCTGGAACTGCTCGCCATAGCGGGCGAAGGGGCCCGAGAACGGGGCGATCACGCCGATTCGGACGGTCTCGGCCAGCGCCGACCAGCCGACGACGATACCGACGGCGGCGAGGGCGGCGGTGCGGAGCGGGCGGCGGGGCATGGCGAGAATCCTCTGGCGGTGCGCCGGGGTCCGGCTCGGCCCGAGTAGAGCCGCGCCGCCGGGATTGTCAACGCGAGCGGGGCCGGGCAGCCCCGGACGTGATCCGAAGGCTACGCATCATCGCAGCCCCGGAGGACCCCGGGCGCGGCTTCAGCCGCCGAGCCGGGCGAGCCAGCGTTCGACGCGGGCGCGGTTGACGCCGAAGTCGTTTCGGCCGTAGCGGGCGCGGGACCAGACCGCGCGGTCGGCACCGCGCGCCTCGGCCGTGATGTAGTCGGGGAAGCCGAAGACGGCGGAGCGCTGCACCCAGGTGATGCGGCCTTCGGCCGGGCCGCCGGCCAGCCGCTCGACCCGCGGCTCGGCCATCGCGACGGCGTCGAGCGCCCGAAGCCACTCGGCGTCGCCGTCACCCGGCTCGAGCTTGAGGTCAGGCGTGGCTGCGGTGTAGCCGGGCGTCGCCGCCAGGAAGTCGTTCGGCGCGCCGGGCCGCTCGGCCGTGGTCAGGGGCACGTGCCATGCGCCGGCGTCCGAGCCCGCGACGCGCATGACGACGGCGACACCGATCAGGAAGACGAGGGCGCCGAGGGCGACGGCGGCAGCCCCGCGCAGGAGGCGCCTCACTCGGCCGCGTGGCTGGCGCCCGGCTCGGCGGCAGGCTCGGCGGCGGGCTTTTCGGCCTCGCCCGCCTCGATCTCGGCCGCGCGCTTCTCGACCAGCTCGACGATGTGGTCGATCATCGAGGCGTTGTCGTGCTTGTGGTTCTGCTTGCCGGCCAGGTAGACCATGCCGTGGCCGGCGCCGCCGCCGGTCCAGCCGATGTCGGTCATCAGCGCCTCGCCCGGACCGTTGACGACGCAGCCGATGATCGAGAGCGACATCGGCGTGCGGATGTGCTCGAGCCGCTCCTCGAGCGCCTTGACCGTCTCGATCACGTCGAAACCCTGCCGAGCGCAGGACGGGCACGAGATGATGTTGACGCCGCGGTGGCGGAGCCCGAGCGCCTTCAGGATCTCGAAGCCGACGCGCACCTCCTCGACCGGATCGGCCGAGAGCGAGACGCGCAGCGTGTCGCCGATGCCCATCCAGAGCAGGTTGCCGAGCCCGATCGCGGACTTCACCGTGCCGCTCGTCAGCCCGCCGGCCTCGGTGATGCCGAGGTGGATCGGCGCGTCGCAGACCTCGGCGAGGCTCTGGTAGGCGGCGGCCGCGAGGAACACGTCCGACGCCTTCACGCTGATCTTGAACTCGTGGAAGTCGTTGTCCTGGAGGATCTTCATGTGGTCGAGCGCGCTCTCGACCATCGCCTCGGGGCACGGCTCGCGGTAGCGCTCGAGCAGATCCTTCTCGAGCGAGCCGGCGTTGACGCCGATCCTGATCGAGCAGCCGTGGTCGCGCGCCGCGCGGATCACCTCGCGCACGCGCTCCTCCGAGCCGATGTTTCCGGGATTGATGCGCAGGCACGCGGCGCCGGCCTCCGCCGCCTCGATCGCGCGCTTGAAGTGGAAGTGGATGTCCGCGACGATCGGCACGTCGACCGCCGGCACGATCTGCCGCAGCGCCAGGGCGGACTCGCGGTCGGGGCAGGAGACGCGGACGATGTCGGCGCCGGCCTCGGCGCAGCGCTGGATCTGGGCGATTGTGCCGGAGACGTCGGTCGTCAGCGTGTTGGTCATCGTCTGCACGCTGATCGGCGCGTCGCCGCCGACCTCGACCGGGCCCACGCGGATCTTCCGGCTCCGGCGGCGATGGATGTCGCGCCAGGGGCGAACGCTGTTCATGGCCGGGCCTCGGGTGTCGCGGCGAGGGACAGGATGGTCATTGCGCGATAGATAAGGGCGCTGGGCGCGCCTGTCCATCCGGCGCGACGCGCTACAGGGTCGCCTGGGCCCGCTGCACCGGACCGTCGACCGAGGCAGGCTCGATGCGCTCGGCGGCCGGGAACGCCTCGCGCACGTCCTCCTCCTCGAGCGAGATGTCGTTGACCACCTGCCCCGGCGCACCGACCGGCCCGTAGCTCTCGCCGCCGATGGCGATGAAGACGCCGCCTGCGTTGCCGGCCCGGAGCTCGGGCGCGCTCATGCGCTCGGGCAGCTCGAAGGTCTCGCCCGGGGCAAGGATGCCCTCGAAGACCACGGTCCCGTCGCCGTCGCGGACGCGGATCCACGCCTCGGCGGTCGCCCGGATCATGGTCGACTGGGACTTCGGCGCCAGCGCCTGCGTCTCGGCGCGGGCCGACATGGTCAGGAGCTCCGCGTCGGTCGGCGGCTCGGCCGACAGCGCCTCGGCCGAGAGGCTGGCGAGCAGCACGCCGTCGTCCCAGCCGGACGGCGAGGCCGGCGTCTTCGCCGTCTCCTCGGCCGCGGCCACCTCGGCCGGCGGCGGCCCGTCGCGACGCGGGTCGAGCGGGTCGAGCTGACCGACACCGGCGAAGAGACCGCTTTCGTTCGGGTCGAGATCGGCAATCGGGCCGTCGCGCGAGGTCAGGCGCGGGGGCAGCGGGTCGGTCGCGGCCGAGAGGGTCAGGATCCCCCCGTCCTCGTAGGCGCTGGCATCGGGTCGTGCGGCGCCGCCGTCGGCGGAGGCGGTGCGGACCACCTCATCCGGCGAGGTCTCGGTCTCGACCACGACCTCCGGCACCTCGGGCAGCGGCGCCATGCCGACCTTCTGGATGTCCTGGAGGAGCTGGTAGCCGCCGTAGGAGAGCCCGCCCACGAGCGCGATCAGCGCGACGCCGGAGCCGAGCGCGCCGAGCGAGACGCGGCTGCCGATGCGGTCGGGCGCCGGCGGCGGCGCAAAGCGCGACCGGGTCAGGTCGGCGCCGGTGCGGCCGCGGCCGGCGTTGCCGCCCGCCCGGCCGCTCGCGGCGGCCGACGAGGATCTGAAGCCCGTCTCGTCGCAGAACCGGCGGTAGGAGCGCTGCGGGTCCAGGCCGAGATAGCGCGAGTAGCTGCGAACATAGCCGGGGATCACGCCCTCGCTGGGAAACCCGCTCAGGTCTCCGCTCTCGATCGCGAGGATCGTGCCCGCGCGGATCCGCAGATCGCGTTCGGCATCTTCGAGACCAAGTCCGAGCGAGGCCCGCCGCTCACGCATCTCGTCGCCGAGCGTGAACGCGTAGTCGTCCATTCCCTCGAGGCTCACCTCGGACACTCCATCGCCTGCCTCTGCCCGATCCGCAATGCCAGCCTGCGAACTCGTTGTTTGTTTGCTCTCGCCACTATTGCAAGAAACCGCATCATCATCAACGGCGAAGGGCCCGGTCTTGGACGGTTTTGATCCATCACCAGTCGGGATGCGAACGCTGTTGCTCTTCCGTCCGGCCGTCATGGTCCCGTCCTCGCCCGTGGCACCCGCGCGGTGCCGTCCGCTCCGTTTTCCTTCCGGAAAACCGCGCGCGGCGCTCCGACACCGATTGCGCGTTGTCTCTGAAAAACGCGGCGGAGCATGGATCGTTCCGGTCTTGACTTCCGGAAAATCGACGGGCTCGGGCGGAACGAGAACGACCGGGCCGCACCCGCTGCGGAGCCGCGTCGCGGCCGGCGGGGCGGCGCGTGGCGGGACCGGCCGGCGGGCCCGGCCCGCGGGGCTCCAGCCGGCCGTGTCCTCAGTAGGTGTAGCGGATCGAGTCCGCCCAGAAGCGCTCGATCCGCTTCAGGTTGCCGTTGACCCGCTCGAGTTCCTCGGGGCTCAGCCTGCCGGTCAGCTCGCTCGCGTGCTTGTCCACAAGCGCTTTCACGATAGTGCAGATCCCCTGCCCCTTGGCGGTCAGCTGCACCCGGACGGAGCGGCGGTCGACCTTCGAGCGCTGGTGGTGCACGAAGCCGCCGGTGACGAGCTTCTTCAGGTTGTAGGAGACGTTGGAGCCCTGGTAGTACCCCCGCGTCTTCAGCTCTCCGGCGGTGAGGACCCTGTCGCCGATGTTGAAGAGCAAGAGCCCCTGAACCGGATTGACCTCGACGATCTGAAGGCGCTCGAACTCGTCCTTGACGACGTCGAGCAGCAGGCGGTGAAGACGCTCGATCAGCGCGAGCATTTCGAGATAAGGAGAAACCGGATCCGACTCCACCGCGGCGTCAGCGCGAACGGCCGTCTTGCTCATGATCTTTTTCCGACAGCTTGCCTCAATTCGAGAACAAGCTGACTGCGCCTCTGAAAACACAGCGTTAACGGCGCCGGCCCGGCGATGTCACGTTTCGGGACTCGCGCGTAAACCGCCCTCCAGCAGGCGGATTATCCCCGAGAAGTCCTTGCCGGAATGACCGGCGAGATCCATGAGGGCGTAGAGCTGCGTCGCCTGGGCGCCCATCGGCGCGCAGGCGCCGGCCGCATCGGCCGCCTGCATCGCGATTCTCAGGTCCTTGAGCATCAGGGCCGCCGAGAAGCCCGGCTCGTAGTCCCGGTTCGACGGCGCCTTGGGCACGGGACCCGGCGCCGGGCAGTAGTCGTTGAGCGACCAGCAGCGCGCCGTCGCGGTCGACGAGATCTCGTAGAGCTTCTGGGCCTCGAGCCCAAGCCGGGCCGCCAGGTTGAAGCCCTCGCTGACCGCGATCATCTGCACCGCCAGCATCATGTTGTTGCAGATCTTCGCGGCAGACCCCGCGCCCGCGTCGCCGGCGTGGAAGATGTTCTTGCCCATGGCCTCGAGCACCGGGCGCGCGCACTCGAACGCCTCGGCCGGGCCGCCGACCATGAAGGTCAGCGTGCCGGCGACCGCGCCGCCCACCCCGCCCGACATCGGGCTGTCGACCATCGCCATGCCGCGCTCCTCGGCCGCGGCGGCGATGCGCCGGGCGCTGGCGACATCGACGGTGGTGCAGTCGATGAAGAGCGTGCCGGGCTCGGCCGCGGCGAGCACGCCCTCCTCGCCCAGATAGACGGCCTCGACATGCCGCGCGGCGGGCAGCGCCGAGACCACGACCTCGGCGCCGGCGACCGCCTCCGCCGCCGTCGCGACTCCCGTCCCGCCCGCCTCGCCGAGGGCGCCGAGCGCCTGGGTCGCGAGGTCGAACCCGGTCACCGCGTGCCCGGCGCCAACAAGGTTCTTCGCCATCGGCAGGCCCATGTTGCCGAGCCCGATGAAGCCGATCTTCGCCATCCGCTCCTCCCCGTCAGTCGATGCAGTGGAACGCGCGGATGCGCGCGACCATCGCGCGGTGGCGCGCAGGCGCCGCCTCCGCCGCGGTGACCCAAGCGTAGAGCGCCTGGTCGTTCTCGTCGAGGAACGCGCGATAGGCCTCGCGCCCGGCGGCCGGCATGGGCGCCAGCTCGGCATCGGCGAACGCGCCGAGGATCAGGTCCATCTCGCGCATGCCGCGCCGCCAGCTGCGCAGCCGCAGCCGTCGAAGCTCGACATCCGGGGTTTCCGGGTCCGGGCGGGTGGTGTCGGTCATGGGACGTCTATACGGCAGCCGGGCGGTCAGGCAAAGCCCGCGCGCGAGGCGGCCCGCGCAGCGCGGGTGGCCACCGCCGCTCCGGCCCCGGTCAGATAGGGGCGCCGGTGAGGTGCCGAAGCCGCTTCTCGAGCGAGGCCATGCGCTCGGCCGCGCGCATCTGTCCGAGCCGGAGCTCGCGGAGCTCCGCCAGCAGCTCCTTGACGGTCGGGCCGAGCGTCCCCTCTCCGTCCTCGGTGCGCGGCTCGGGCCCGCCGTCTCCGATCCCGGTCATCAGCCAGACCATCGAGACGTTCAGGAATCCCGCCACCATCTGCAGCTTGTTGGCGCGCGGCTCGGCGCGGTCGTCCTCCCAGTTGCGGATCGTCTGGAGCTTGAGCCCGAGCTTCCGCGCCAGATCGGCCTGGCTCAGCCCCTGCCCCTCGCGGGCGGCGGCAAGCCGGTCGCCGAACGTCGCCGCGGTCTCGCTCCAGTCATCCATCTGAGTATCCTCCAAAATTCTCTGCTCTCTCGCCCTGGGCCGCGTGGGTCTCGGCACCGGCGCTCCCCGCGCGCAATATCGTGCCTTCCCGAGAGGCCGCCACTTCGCTGGGCGGCCCCGACTGCGGCATGGCCGTCGGGCAATCGCGCCCGCTCCGGAGGCGCAGACGATTTGCGTCACCGCAAGGTACCGCAAGGTTCGGGTGGTTCGGCCTCCCATGGAGAGTATAGTCCGGCCGACCCGACATGAGAACCCGCCGATGCCCGCCGCGACCACATCGCCCACCACCCCGTCGCTCCGCTCATGGGTCGAGCTGACGCTCCTGTCGGTCATCCGGGGCGCCTCCTTCTTCTCGATTATCTCGGCTTCGCGCTGATCGCGTTCGGGCTCGCGACCATCGACGGACGGCTCCTCGCGCGCATACGCTCGCGCCGCGCGCGCCCCAGGCCTGACCGGTTGCCGAGGCGCCCCCGGGATCGTAGAAGCGGGGCCCCGCAATCCAAGATCCGGAGTCCCGTGATGCCGTTCCTCGCCGAGAGCCTCGCCCGGGTGAAGCCCTCGCCCACGATCGCCGTCACCACAAAGGCGGCGGAGCTGAAGGCGGCGGGGCGCGACGTGATCGGCCTCGGCGCCGGCGAGCCCGACTTCGACACGCCGGACAACATCAAGCGGGCCGCCAAGGCCGCGATCGACGCGGGCCGGACGAAGTACACGGCGCCCGACGGCATCCCGGAGCTCAAGCGCGCGGTCTGCGAGAAGTTCCGCCGCGAGAACGGGCTCGACTACGAGCCCGGCCAGATCTCGGTCGGCACCGGCGGCAAGCAGGTCCTCTACAACGCGCTCGTGGCGACGGTTGAGCCGGGCGACGAGGTGATCATCCCGGCGCCTTACTGGGTATCCTATCCGGACATCGTCATGCTGGGCGGCGGCACGCCGGTGTTCGTCGAGACGACGCTCGAGAACGGTTTCAAGATGCGGGCGGCGGATCTGGAGAAGGCGATCACGCCGAAGACCAAGTGGCTGATCTTCAACTCGCCG
>DATKCY010000205.1:0-7529 GCA_035512995.1 Thermohalobaculum sp. | reverse complement strand
GTCGAAAGCCGGTCAGGGCGCGCGGCGCCAGGCCTCGACCAGCCGGTCCGGGCTGCGGCTGGCGAGCAGCTCGGCCATGCGGCGCGCGCGCCAGAGACGGGTTCGGGCGAGGCAGGCGAGGCATCGAAGCCGGTCCCGGCTGCCCGACAGCCGGTCGGTCCCGACCACCGCCGGGATCTCGGCGAGCGGCGAGACGGCCATCGCCGCCGTCTTGAGCGCCCAGCGGGCCTTCGCGGCCGGACCGGCATCGAGCATGGCAAATTCGTGCGCCGCGTGGCGGTCGAGCTTTCGGGCGAGCTCGGCAAAGCCGGCGCGGGCGGGGGTCCGGACCCGCACCTCGGGCGCGTAAACGATCCGGCGGCCGGCGGCCGAGGCGCGCCGGCCCCAGTCGATGTCCTCGGCCACGCCGATCCCGGCGAAGGGGCCGACGGCGTCGAAGACGGCGCGCCGGACCGCCATGTTGCAGGTCGCGGCGTAGCCGTCGCGCTCGATGAAGAGGCGCTGGCGGTAGGAGTAGACGGCCTCGTAGCACTCGACCGGCGTCCAGGCCGCCGGATCGGCCGGGCGGATCAGCACGTCGCCGCCGAGCACGTCCGCCTCCGGCTCGCCCGCGAAGCGTCGGGCGATGGCGGCGAGCCAGTCGGGCTCGGGCACGCAGTCGGCGTCGAGGAAGGCGAGGAGCGGCGCCCGGGCCGTGGCGGCGCCGAGATTGCGCGCGGGTCCCGGACCCGGCCGGGGCTGGCGGAGGAGACGGACTTGCATGCGCGCGCGCGCGAGGCAGCGGCGGCAGAGGTCGTCGGGCGGGACCCGCGAGCCGTTGTCGACCACCAGCACCTCGAAGGGCGGCGCATCCTCCTGGGCCGACAGCGCGTCGAGCGTGGCGGCAAGGATCCCGCTCTGCTCGTAGTGCGGGATGACGACCGAGAGGGCCGCGGGGGAGCGGGCGTCGGTTGGCACCGGCGGTCCCGCTAGCCGCGCCGGCGGAGCACCCGCGCGGGCACGCCGGCGGCGATGCTGCCGGCCGGCACGTCGCGGGTCACGACCGCGCCCGCGCCGATGACGGCGCCGTCGCCGATCGTGACCCCGGCCGTCACGATCACGCGCGCGCCGCACCAGACGCCGGCGCCGAGGACGACGTCCTGTTCCTGCGTCGGCTGCCCCGTCACCGGCCGGCCGGCTGCGAGCCCGTAGTCCGACGCGGTCAGGAAGCAGTCCGGGCCAAGGGTCGCGTCGGCGCCGATGCGGATGCGCCCGCTGACGTCGCCGGCCCAGAGCGCCGCGCGCGCTCCGATCTGCGCGCGGTCGCCGATCTCGATCCGCTCCGCGTTTGCGAACGAGACGTTCGGGGCGATGCGCACGCCCCGGCCGCGGCAGAGCCGGCGGAGCGGCGCGACGTGCGAATAGTTGTAGTAGTGAAGGAGCCTGAGCGCGTGCACGAGCGCGCGCGGGTCGAGCGCCGAGCGCAGGCCGCGGCCAAGCTTGCGGAGCGGCGACTGGTCCTCGAGATCCCTCACCCCGGCGCGCCCGGCCGGTCGGGATAGCCGCGGCGCCAGTCGTCGCGGCACGCCCAGATCTCGCGCCAGCGCGCATGGGCGCCAGCGCCCCGGCCCGAGAGCCGGGCGAGCGCGCCGCTCGCGGCCAGCCGCGTCCAGGGCCGCGCGTGCAGGAGCGCGAGCGCGATCGGCCGGCGCCAGCCCGGGAAATGCCGCCGGATCAGCGTCGTCCTGGCTTTCAGCAGCATCACCTGCTTCCTGGCCTCCACCGTCGAGGAGGCGCCGACATGGTGGACGATCCGCGCCTCGGGCGTGATCCGCGGCCGGGCGCCCAGCGCGCGGGCCCGGAGGCAGAGATCGGCCTCCTCGCCATACATCACGAAGGTCGGGTCGAAGCCGCCGAGCCGCTGCCAGAATGCCCGCTCGATCATGAGGAAGCAGCCGGTGACGATGTCGACCTCGCGCTCGCTGTCCCGCTGCCAGCCGCCGTAGCTTTCGGGGCTGAAGAGGCGGCTTCGCGGGAACAGCGTGCCGAGGCCCGCGGCCTGGCAGGCGAGGCTCCGGAGGCTCATCCGCGCCCAGCAGCTGGTCGGGTTGAGCGTGCCGTCGGCGTAGAGCGTGCGCCCGCCCCAGATCATCGCCGCGGGCCGGGCGCGCGCGAAGGCGAGCAGCCGGTCGATCGCGCCGTCGAGCACGACCGTGTCGGGGTTCAGCAGCAGCAGGTACTCGCCCCGCGCCTCGGCCGCGGCCAGGTTGGTCGCGCGCGCAAACCCGTGGTTCCGGCTCTCCGCCATCAGGCGGATTTCGGGGAAGGCGCGCGCGATCGCCTCGGCCGAGCCGTCGGTCGAGGCGTTGTCGACCACGATGATCTCGTGCGGCGCGGCGGTCTCGGCGCGGGCCGAGCGGATCGCCTCGAGCGTCATCTCCCGCGTCTCGTAGCTGACGATCAGGATGGAAAGGACGGGAGGAGCCATGCGTCGGCCGGAGCGCCTTGCCGTGGTTGCTGACCCGCCCAGCCTGCGCCGATCGGGCGGCCGGGCGCAAGGGCGCTGCGCCGGCGCATCCGGCCGATCCGGCTCTCAGCGCGCGCTGCTCGGCCGATCCGGGCAACGGCGACGGCCCCGTGCCAACAATGCTGCGCCTCCGCTGCCGGGCGCGGCGTTCACCCGCGCCTTGTCGCACCGGTATCCGCTGGCACGGCAACAAGGGATCTGCCATGACCGACAAGTTTCGCGCCCGCAGCTCGGGGCTCTCGAGCCCGGGCCACTCCGCCGCCGACATCGTGCCCGCCGACGGCACCGACCTGGCCGTCACCAGCCGCGCCCTCTATGTGGGCGGAGCCGGCGACCTGCGCGTGACGATGGCGGGCGGCCAGACCGTGACCTTCGCCAACCTCGCCCCCGGCATCCTGCCGGTCAGGGTGCGGCGTGTGCACGCGACCGGCACGACGGCAAGCGGCATCGTGGCGCTCTGGTGATGCTCGGACTCGGCCTTTCGATCGAGCCGCGCCGGGCCTCGGGCGCCGGCGGCCCCGTCACCGGCGTCACCGCGATCGGCGCGGAGGGCTGGCGCGGGACATACGCCTCGCCGCCCGAGGCCTTCGACCCCGAGGGCGCCCCGGAGTTCCTTTCGGTCCAGCGGAACGGCTTCGACGCCTCCGGCTCGGCGGTGACGGTGAACGACCCGCTCACGATCATGGCGCGGGTGCGGCAGCCCTATCCCGACCAGGCGTCGCTGACGCCGGACGAGGTTGCGCTCTCGCACTTCGTCTACGCCGACGACACCATCGTCGGCGTCAGCAACCAGTCCGCCCGGGCCTACCCGAAGCCGGTCGCCATGTGGCTGAACCACGACCGCGACCGGGCGACCGGGCAGAGCTTCACCGCGCGCCTCGCGGTCGCGCATGCCCATGCGCGTGCGGGCCGGCCGGTCGCCGCGGTCCGGTTCACGGCCTCGGACGGCACGACGACCGTCGAGACCGTCGTCTCGACCATGTCGGTCGTCTCCTACGCCGCCTCCGGCCTCTCGGTCCCGCACTTCGCCGGCACGCTCGACCTCTCGGCGCTCGCCGACGACGCGCTCGTGACCGTCGACGCGGTGATCCATCCGTGGGTCGGCGACGCCTTCACCGTCTCGGCCGACGCCGACGCCTATCCCAGCCCGAACCTGACCGTGCTGAAGGTGCTGAACGACGTCGCCTACGGCACGGCCTATGCCTACGTGGACGTGGCCGGCGACGACGGCACGGCAGTTGTCAGCGAGACGCCAGCGACCGCGCAAGCCAGCCCTTACGCGACCATCGCGGCGGCGGCCTCCGCGATCCAGGCCTACAACGCCGCGAACCTCGGCCGGGACGACGCGAGCGGCGGCGTGATCCGGCTCGAGGAGGGCACGCACACCCATTCCAGCTATTCCTCGGTCGCGGTCGGGGACATCCCGCTCCTGATCGAGGCCGTGGGATCGAGGGCCGCCACGATCTACCAGGATGCGGGCACCTCGACGAGCAACAGCATCCCCGACCTCCTGAAGATCAGGGGCGTCACGCTGAAGCGGAACGCGTCGAGCGACGTCATCTTCCTCGACAACGGCGCGGGCGACGCCGCGCACCTCCTGGTCCTCGAGGCCTGCACGTTCGACGACGGCGGCCACGGGGGCTATGCCGCGTGGTTCTACCGGCTGGGGCGGGTGGTCCTGATCGGGTGCGACGGCGACCGCATCAAGCACACCGCGAGCTTCGGCACGGCGGCGAAGATGGTCGTCGCCCTCGGCAGCGCCGGCGAGTGCGTGGGCGCGACGACCTACGCCGCCGCCGGGTGTCTGGACCTGAACACGACGGGCTACACCGACAGCTCGAAGACTGATGACCGGGTGGCGCTGGTGGGCGGCTTCCTCGGCTTCTCGCATCTCGGCACCGCCAGCACGTCCTCGGGGATCGTCGGGATGGGCCTCCCCATCGGCCCGCGCGGGCTGGCGCTGGTCGGCAACGTGATCGAGCACCACGGCAGCACGACCCCTGCCGCCGTCTCGATCCTGGCCGACAACAACACCGATCCGGCCGAGAACCTGATCGCCATCTGCAACACCGTGGTCGGCTCGCGGAGCAACCTGCTCTACCAGGACAGCGGCACGGTCGCGGTCGCGAAGTCCGGCGTCTTCCGCTTCAACGTGGACCGCGCGCGCAACGTCAAGACCGATGTGTTCGCGGGCGACGGCGCTCTCGTCGGCAACTGGCCGCACGCCTTCCACGTGGGCGACCGCGCCAACGCGACGCTCCTCGGCAGCAGCAGCGGCAGCGGCTACGGCGCGGGGGCGTGGCTGGGCGAGGTCGCGGCCCTTGGCAATGCGGACGGCTCGGGCGCCGCGCCGCTCGACCCCGACTGGGCGGACGACCGCTCGAACGACGGCACGGGCGCCGGCGGCGGCGACTACACGCCCGGGGCCGCAAGCGCGCTGCCGCCGATCCCGGCGGGTCTCGCGCCCCACGCCGTCGACCAGAAGGGCAGGGCGGTGGCCGACGACGGCACCGGCGTCGCCGGCGCGCTGATGCCGCTCTGAGGCGCGGGATGCGGGAGCGCGGGCGTTGAGGCGCCCGCGCCCCCGCCCTATGATGGAGCCATGCGCGCGATCCTCCGGGCCCTGGGCCGTCCCTCTCGCACCCTAAAGCCGAGCGTCGAGTGAGCCGGGAGCGCGGCGCCGACGGGGAACGGGACGCCCTGGCCGCGCGCATCGGCTTCGTCCATCAGGGGGACGGCAGGGCGGTCTCGTCCTGGTCGGGGACGCCCTACTTCATGGCGCGGGCGCTCGAGCGGCATCTGGGCCCAGTCGTCCACCTCAAGCCTCTGCCAGACAGCGCCGTCAGGCTCGCCCGGGGGCTCGCGCACGTGCAGCGGCGGCTGACCGGCCGGATCAGCCTGGCGCATTGCAATCCGCTCGTCGCGGCCGCCAGTCGCCGCGAAGCGGCGCGAAAGCTCCGGTCGGCGCGTGCCGACATCGCCTTCGCGCCGGCGGCCTCGTCCTTCGCCTCGGGCATCCCTCGGCAGATACCGCTGGTCTACTCTTCCGACGCCACGTTCCGGGGGGTCGTGGACGCGTATCCGGAATTCTCGAACCTCAGCCGGGCGTCGCGCCGGCTGGGCGAGCGGCTCGAGCGGGCGGCGATCGCGCGCGCGGACCTCCTGGTCTATCCATCGGAGTGGGCGGCGGAGTCCGCGGTCCGCGACTACGGGGCCGAGCGTTC
Organism: Thermohalobaculum sp.; assembly: GCA_035512995.1. Taxonomy (GTDB): domain Bacteria; phylum Pseudomonadota; class Alphaproteobacteria; order Rhodobacterales; family Rhodobacteraceae; genus Thermohalobaculum. Next base: position 1,799 of record DATKCY010000205.1, on the reverse strand, counting down.
CAGGATCCTCGTCGCACCCTATGGCGCGAACCTCGACGCGCTGCCGCAGGCGGCACCGTCGGAACCGCGTTGCGGCGGAGCGCTCAGGCTGCTGTTCGTCGGCAAGGAGTGGGAGCGGAAGGGCGGCGACACCGCGCTCGAGGCGCTGGCGGCGCTCCGCCGGATGGGCCGCGAGGCCACGCTCACCGTCGTCGGCTGCATCCCGCCGGGGGCGGGCGCGGTCGCGGGGCTCGAGGTCGCGGGCTTCCTCGACAAGGCCGATGCCGGACAGCGCCGGCGGCTCGACGCGCTCTTCGCCGACGCCGATTTCCTGCTGATGCCGGTCCGGGCCGAATGCTACGGGATCGTCTTCTGCGAGGCCGCCGCGCACGGGCTGCCGCAGATCGCGACGGCGACGGGCGGCGTACCCTCGATCGTCGAGGACGGCGTGACGGGGCGCCTCCTGCCCCCCGGCTCCTCCGGCGAAGCCTTCGCGGAGGCGATCGTCGAGGCGGCGGCCGATCGCGAGGCCCACGCCGCCATGCGCGCCGCCAGCCGGAGGCGGAGCGAGCAGGTGCTGAACTGGGACCGCTGGGGCGCCGACGTCGCCCGGGCAGCCCGTCGCCTGCTGCCGCCCGCCCGCGCCCGCGCCGCGGGGCAGGGGCGGTGAGGCTCGTCCACTGGGCCGCCGCGGGCGGGAACTTCGGCGACGACATGAACGCGTGGCTCTGGGACCATCTGCTTCCGGGCTGGCGCGACTGGTCCCCGGCGACCGATCTCCTCGGCATCGGCACGATCCTCAAGGACGGGTTCGTCGACCCCGGCCGCCGCAAGCTCGTGCTCGGGAGCGGTGTCGGCTACGGGGCGCCCCCCGCGCTCGCCCCGGCGGAGGCGTGGGATGTCCGCTGCGTGCGCGGGCCGCTGACGGCGGCGGCGCTCGGCCTGCCGGAGCGGCTCGCCGTGGTCGACCCGGCCGTCACGGTCGCGGACATGCCTGAGTTCCGGGGCGCGCGCAGGACCGGCGAGACCCTGTTCGTGCCGCACTACCGGAGCCTCGGCCTGCTCGACTGGCGCGCCGCGGCCGAGGGCGCTGGCGTGGCGTTCCAGAGCCCGAGCGCCGACTCCCGCGCCGTCATCGCGCGGATCGCCAGCGCGGACCGGGTGATCGCCGAATCCCTGCACGCGGCCATCGTCGCGGACGCCTTCCGCGTGCCGTGGGCGCCGGTCACGATCGGCGGCGGCTTCAACGCTTTCAAGTGGAAGGACTGGGCCGCGAGCGTCGGCGCCGAGTTCCGGCCGACCCCCTTCCTCCGGGTTGCGCGGCAGGTGCAGGCCAGTCTGTCATGGAGCGGCCGGGCGGTCCGCGGCGGTCCGGCCGAGCCCCGTGCCGGCGGCGGGCGGCTGGCGCGCGCGCGGGCGGCGCTGCTGGGGCTCCTTGCCACGCGTGACCTGATGCGGGCAGCAAGGGGGCATTTTCACCTGAGCGAGGGCGCTCTGCTCGAGCGGAAGAAGGACGCGCTGGCCGGGATCCTGGCGGGGGTGCGGCGGGACTACGGCGGGGGCGCCTAGACCGGCGCGGCGTCGCCCGCGCCCGCCTGCCCGTCCGGCCGCTTGAGCCGCCGGGGGGGTCTCCTGCTCTAACCGGACGGGGGTGCGGTCGATGATCAGAAGCGGGCTCCTGCTGACCGGCGGCAACTCCCTCGGCGCGCTCGTCTCGCTCGCGCGCAACGTGCTGGTCGCCCGGCTCGTCACGGTCGAGGACTTCGGCCTCGCGGCGACCTTGGGGATCACGGTCACGCTGGTCGAGATGCTGTCGAACC
>DATKCY010000204.1:0-8049 GCA_035512995.1 Thermohalobaculum sp. | reverse complement strand
CCCGAAACGGATGTGGCTGAGGTTCTTGACCCACTCGAAATACGACACCGTGACGCCGCCGGCGTTGGCGTAGAGGTCCGGGATGATGATGACCCCCTTGTCGCGCAGGATGCGGTCGCCGCCCGCCGTGATCGGGCCGTTCGCGGCCTCGATGATCAGCGGCGCCTTGATGCGCTCGGCGTTCGAGACGTTGATCACGCTCTCGATCGCGGCCGGGATCAGGATGTCGCAGCGGTGCTCGAGCACGTGGTTGCCGTCCTCGACCCACTGCCCGTTCGGATAGCCCTCGAGCGCGTTGTGCTCGGACATGTAGGTGCGCACGTCGTCGACATCGAGGCCGTCGGGGTTCACCACCGCGCCGAATCGCTCGATCACCCCGATGACCTTGCAGCCGTCCTCCTCGGCCAGGAACTTGGCCGCGTGGTAGCCGACATTGCCGAGCCCCTGGACGATCACCCGCTTGCCGTCGAGCGAGCCCTCGAGGCCGGCCTTCCTGACGTCGTCGGGGTGGCGGAAGAACTCGCGGAGCGCGAACTGCACGCCGCGGCCCGTCGCCTCGACGCGGCCGGCAATGCCGCCGGCGTTGCGGGGCTTGCCGGTGACGCAGGCGCGGCTGTCGATGTCGGTCGTGTTCATCCGCTGGTACTGGTCGACGATCCAGGCCATCTCGCGCTCGCCGGTGCCCATGTCGGGCGCGGGCACGTTCTGGCTGGGGTGGATCAGGTCGCGCTTGATCAGCTCGTAGGCGAAGCGCCGGGTGATGCGCTCCATCTCCTCGGCGTCCCATTCGTGCGGGTCGATGCAGAGGCCCCCCTTCGAGCCGCCGAAAGGCACCTCGACCAGCGAGCACTTGTAGGTCATGAGCGCCGCCAGCGCCTCGACCTCGTTCTGGTTGACGGCCAGGGCGTAGCGGATGCCGCCCTTGACCGGCTCCATGTGCTCGGAATGGACCGAGCGGTAGCCCGTGAAGGTGTGGATGCGCCCGCGGAGCCTGACCCCGAAGCGGACGGTGTAGGTCGAGTTGCAGACCTTGATCTTCTTGCAGAGGCCCTCGGGGATGTCCATCAGCGCGACGGCGTTGGCGAACATCAGGTTGACGCTCTCGCGGAACCCCGGCTCGCCCGCCTGGTGCTGAGTCCGATCGTTCATCCGCCGTCCTCCCTGCCGTTTCTTGTTCGCGCCGAGCCTGCGCCCGCCGTCGGCCCCGGTCAAGGGAGGGGCCGAAGGCTGCGCGGCACAAGCTGGCGCCGGAGGACGGATGCCCAAGCCTCAGTCGCGGCGCACAAGCGAGAGGTCAATCCAGCCTGCCGGGATCAGCGCGCGCACGAGCCGGTGCCGGCCGTCCGCCCGGGGCTCGAACCACAGCGTGAACGGCATCGTGCGGCGGTCGGGCGCCATGAACTTCGGCTTGTAGCCGCCGAGCCGCACGTAGCGGGCCGGACAGCGCAGGCGATCGCCGTCGGGCTCCGCCGGGCCGATCTTGAGCGCGAAGCGGCGCTTGCCGTCGAACATCTCGACGCGGTGGCCGCAGAAGCCGCTTCTCCGCGGCGCGAGCGTCCCGAGCGCCGCCGTGACCGGGTCGGCGACGGCGCCCTGGCCGGCGGGCTCGAGGCTCCACGGCCGCGGATTCTCCGGCGGCTCGGTCCGCACCGCCTCGACGGCGCCGGCGGCATAGTCGATCCGCCGCGTCTCGACCTCGTCGCCGTTCACCGTGGTGACGGTGAACCAGTCGGGACGCATCGCGTCGCCCTCGATCGCGCCCTCGGCCGCGACGGTCATGCCGGCATCGAAGAAGGCGCGGACCAGCGCGGCGGTGCGGAGCGTGCCGCCGGCGCGGTAACCGTCGGCCCCGATCTCGGCCTCGAGCACCGCCTCGCCGATGGGGATGCCGCCGGCGTAGAGGTCGTAGACCTGGCTCAGCCGGCCGGGCTCCTCGGGCGGCGGCACCGCCGCGGCGAGCGAGGCGAGGGCGCCGAGGGCGAGGGCCGCGAGCGCGCCGCCGCGCCGGCCGGTGACGAAGCGTCCGGACATGCCGCGTCCTCCGATTGCAGCGGCGCCGCCGCCCCGGATAGAACGGGGCTCGCCGGCGCACGCGCGGCCGGCGGCGGGAGCGGACCTCATGACGACCCCCGACATCACGACCCCCGACATCGACGACCTCGCCCGGCGGCTCGAAAACGGTGATCGGCGCGCCCTAGCCCGCGCCATCACGCTGGCGGAGTCCACCCGCGCCGACCACCGCGCCCGTGCCCGGGCCCTGCTGCAACGCATCCACCCGGCCGGGTCCGTCGCGCGGCGGGTCGGAATCTCCGGCACGCCGGGGGTCGGCAAGTCGAGCTTCATCGAGGCGCTCGGCTCGACGCTGATCGGGCAGGGGCTGAAGGTGGCGGTGCTGGCGGTCGATCCGTCGTCGGCGCGCTCCGGCGGCTCGATCCTGGGCGACAAGACGCGGATGGAGCGGCTGGCGCGCGAGGCGCACGCCTTCATCCGGCCCTCGCCCGCGGGCGCCGAGCTCGGCGGCGTCGCGCGCCGCACGCGCGAGGCGATCCAGATCGTCGAGGCCGCGGGCTTCGACGTGGTGCTGGTCGAGACGGTCGGCGTCGGCCAGTCCGAGGCGATGGTGGCCGAGATGACCGACGTCTTCCTGCTCCTGCTCGCGCCCGGCGGCGGCGACGAGCTGCAGGGCGTCAAGCGCGGCATCGTCGAGGCGGCCGACCTGATCGTCGTCAACAAGGCCGACGGCGAGCAGAAGGCGCTCGCCCGGCGCACCGCGGCCGACTATTCGGGCGCGCTGCACCTGATGCGCGGGCGGACCGGCGACGCGCCGGGCTATCCGCTGGCGATGACGGCCTCGGCGCTGACCGGCGAGGGGCTGGAGGAGGTCTGGCGGAAGCTCGTCCAGCTCGACGACTGGCGCCGCGCGCACGGCGTGCACGAGGCCCGCAGGGCGGCGCAGGCGCGCGCCTGGATGCGCGCGGCGTTGGCGCGCGGCGCGATCGAGCGGCTGCACGCCGACCCGCGGGTCGCGGAGCGGATCGACGCGATCGAGGCGGCGGTGTCGGAGCGGCGGATGGCGCCCGAGGCGGCGGCGGAGGAGCTGCTGGCGCTCTACGCCGGGGATGGCTAGCCAGGGACGGCGGCCGGGGGCGTCGAGCCCCCGGCCGCCGTTCGGCCGCCGCCGGCCGGGCGCGAGGGGGGCCGCCGGCCCCCCTCGACCCCCCGGGGATCCGCGGCACCTGGACGGAGCGGCCGCGCTTGACTGGGCGGGGGCGGGCGCTTATTGAACCGCTTTCCGAATTCCACGCGGGGCCGAGCGAGCGCGCGCGTGCCCCGTGAGCCGAAGGAGTGGGACATGTCCCGTGTTTGCGAGCTGTCCGGCAAGGGCGTCATGAGCGGCCACCGCGTCAGCCACTCGAACGTCAAGAGCAAGCGCCAGTTCCGGCCGAACCTGAACGACGTGACGCTGGTCTCGGACGCGCTCGGCCGCAGCTTCAGGTTCCGCATCGCGGCCTCGACGCTCCGGACCGTCGACCACCGCGGCGGGCTCGACGCCTACCTGCTGAAGGCACGCGACGCGGAGCTGAGCGCGAACGCGCTGAAGGTCAAGCGCGACGTCGAGGCGGCGCAGGCCAGCGCCGACTGAGACCCGAGCGATCCCTGCGCGACACGGGCGGCGCCGGAGGCTCTCCGGCGCCGCCCGTCGCTCTGCCCCGCCGTGACGTGCGGTCAGTCCTCCTCGGACTCCATGATCTCGCCGGTGACCGGGTCGAGGTCGATCTCGACCTCCTCGCCCTCCGGATCGGTCGCCTCGATCTCGTAGACGCCGTCCTCGACCCTGAACTCCTCGATCTCGGTGTAGCCGAGCTCTTCCAGATGCGCGACCACTGCGGTGACCGACATCGGCAGCTCGGCCGCGTCCATGTACTCCTCGCCGATCAGCCCGGCGACCGCCGCCTGCGCCTCCTCGACGTCGAAGTCGTGGGCGAGCGCCGGCAGGGCGGCGAGCGCGGCCGCGCCGGTCAGCGCGGCGAGGGCAAGCCTGGTCATGGTGACTGTCTCCGTTGATCCGACCGCGGCAGTGCGGTCCCGGCCAGTCAACGGCCCGGCGGCCCCAGCAGTTCCTCGACCCATTCCGGCACGGTCCGGCTCGCGGGGCCGATCCGCCGCGCGTCGAACACGGCCGCGGTCGGCTCGAGGTTGATCTCGAGCGTCCGCGCCCCCGCGGCCTCGGCCTCGGCGACGAACCCCGCGGCCGGATAGACCTCGCCCGAGGTGCCGATCGCGACGAACAGGTCGGCGCGCTCGAGCCGCGGCCAGATCTCGTCGAGCAGGTACGGCATCTCGCCGAACCAGACGACGTCCGGCCGGACGCCGCCGGCGCGGCCACAGCCGGGGCAGGCGTGCTCCGGCCCCATGTCGCCGCTCCAGGCCCAGCGGTGCGCGCAGGCGGCGCAGAGCGCGGCCATGATCCGGCCGTGCATGTGCCAGACCCGGGCGTGGTCCGCCCGCTCGTGCAGGTCGTCGATGTTCTGGGTGACGAGGGTGAGCTCCCCCGGCCACTCCCGCTCGAGCCGGGCGAGCGCACGGTGGGCCGCGTTGGGCGATGCGGCGGCGCAGGCGGCCCGCCGGGCGTTGTAGAAGCCGAGCACGAGCCCCGGATCGCGCCGGTAGCCCTCGGGCGTCGCGACCTCGGCGAGCGCGTAGCGCTCCCAGAGCCCGCCGGCGTCGCGGAAGGTGCCGAGCCCCGATTCCGCCGACACCCCCGCGCCCGTCAGCACGAAGATCCGCTCCGTCACCCGGCCTCGCGCCGCGCGCAGGCCGCGGTGGAGCCGTCCGGCAGCTCGAGGATCGCGGCCTCGCCGAGGCTCCAGAACGACCAGCCGTCGCCCTCGAAGCGCTCGCCCTGGTCGGTCTCGACCAGCAGGCCCTCCTCGATCTTGCCCTCGCGCCCCAGTTGCAGCACCGGCGGGTCCGCCTGCCGCACCGTCGAGGCCATCGTGAAGGTCTGGTCGCCGAGCTCGCAGCGCCACATGAGCTCGCGCCGGGGGAGCGTGCCCGCGCGCCCCAGCACGCGCCCGAAGGCGCAGTCGGCGACCGCCTCGGGCTGCTCGCGCACGGTCGCGAGCAGCGCCTGGAAGTTCAGCTCCGGAAAGGTGTCGTCGTAGAGCTCGAGGTCGAGATAGAGCGGGTGCCGCGCCTGGGCGTAGGTCGCGTAGAACTCGGCCAGGAGCAGCTGCTCGCGCTCGCCGATGTCCCCCTCGGTCAGCGAGCGGCGCACCTCGCCCGGCCCCTGCGCGAAGAGCGGCGTCAGCCCCGCCATCTCGGGCTCCAAGAGCGGCGTGTCGGGCTCGACCGCGATCGCGCCCAGCATCAGCAGATAGCGCCTCAGCGCCTCCTGCGCCGCGGGCGGGGGCGCGCCGCCGGTCTGCTCGATCGTGCAGCGCGCCGCCGCGAGCGACAGCTCGTCGAGCGTCGGGCGGTCCTCGGCCTCGGGGTCCGTCCCCGGCACCGGCTGGGCGCCGAGCGCGGCCAGCACCGCGTGGATCTCGACCGGCTCCAGGATCTCGACCCCGGTCTCGACCTCGGGGACGTTCCAGAGGCGCATGCGCGCCCCATCCAGGAACTCGCCCAGCGCCGCGCCGAAGAAGACATAGAGCACCGCCGCGATCGCGGCCGTCACGATGATGATGTTGTTCCGTCTCATGGCCCGCACCTTGCCCCACCTGCCCCGGCCCTGACGAGCCCCTTTGCCGTCTAGGCGAGGCCCCGGCGATACGCTACAGGACCGCCCCATGACCGACCTTTCGCACATCCGGAATTTCTCGATCGTGGCCCATATCGACCACGGCAAGTCGACGCTGGCCGACCGCCTGATCCAGATGACCGGCGCGCTGACCGAGCGCGAGATGAAGGAGCAGGTGCTCGATTCCATGGACATCGAGCGCGAGCGCGGCATCACGATCAAGGCGCAGACCGTGCGCCTGATCTACCAGGCCCGCGACGGCCGCGAATACATCCTGAACCTGATCGACACCCCCGGCCACGTCGACTTCGCCTACGAGGTCAGCCGCTCGATGCAGGCGGTCGAGGGCTCGCTCCTCGTCGTCGACGCCTCCCAGGGGGTCGAGGCGCAGACGCTCGCCAACGTCTACCACGCGCTCGAGGCCGACCACGAGATCATCCCCGTGCTCAACAAGATCGACCTGCCCGCGGCCGAGCCCGAGCGCGTGGCCCAGCAGATCGAGGAGGTGATCGGCCTCGACGCCGCCGACGCCGTGATGATCTCGGCCAAGTCGGGCCTCGGCATGGAGGAGGTGCTGGAAGCCATCGTCCACCGCCTGCCGCCGCCGAAGGGCGACACGAAGGCCCCGCTCAAGGCGCTCCTCGTCGACAGCTACTACGACCCCTATCTCGGCGTCGTCGTGCTGGTCCGCATCGTCGACGGAGAGCTGAAGCGGGGCGACCGCATCCGCATGATGAAGACCGGCGGCAGCTACCAGGTCGACCGCGTCGGCATCTTCACCCCGAAGATGGCGGAGACGGACGGCCTCGCCGCCGGCGAGATCGGTTTTCTGACCGCCTCGATCAAGCAGGTCCGCGACACCGCCGTCGGCGACACGGTCACGCACGAGCGGAAGCCGGCCGCCGCCGCGCTGCCGGGCTTCCGCCCCAGCGTTCCGGTCGTCTTCTGCGGCCTCTTCCCGGTCGATTCGAACGACTTCGAGAGCTTACGCGACGCGATCGACCGCCTCGCCCTCAACGACGCGAGCTTCACGCACGAGATGGAGACCTCGGCCGCCCTCGGCTTCGGCTTCCGCTGCGGCTTTCTGGGCCTCCTGCACATGGAGGTCGTGCGCGACCGGCTGACCCGCGAGTACGAGATCGAGCTCATCACCACCGCCCCCTCGGTCATCTACCAGATCCACCTGACCGACGGCACGCATCTCGAGCTGCACAACCCCGCCGACATGCCCGAGCCGCAGAAGATCGAGGCGATCGAGGAGCCGTGGATCAAGGCCACGATCCTCGTGCCCGACGAGTTCGTCGGCGATGTCCTGAAGCTCTGCCAGGAGCGGCGCGGCAGCCAGCTCGAGCTCACCTATGCCGGCAGCCGCGCGATGACCGTCTACAAGCTGCCGCTGAACGAGGTCGTCTTCGATTTTTATGACCGCCTGAAGTCCGTGACCCGCGGCTACGCCAGCTTCGACTACGCGATGGAGGGCTACGAGGCCGGCGACCTGGTAAAAATGCAGATCCTGGTCAACGACGAGCCGGTCGACGCGCTCTCGACCATCGTCCACCGCGCCAAGGCCGAGGCGCGCGGGCGCAGCATGTGCGAGAAGCTGAAGGAGCTGATCCCCCAGCACATGTTCAAGGTCCCGATCCAGGCCGCGATCGGCGGCCGCATCATCGCCCGCGAGACCATCTCGGCGCTCCGCAAGGACGTGACGGCGAAATGCTACGGCGGCGACGTGACCCGCAAGCGCAAGCTGCTCGACAAGCAGAAGGCGGGAAAGAAGAAGATGCGCCAGTTCGGCCGCGTCGAGATCCCGCAGGAGGCCTTTATTAAGGCGCTGAAGATGGAGGGGTGACGCCCCCACCCACCGGCAGCCCCGGGCTTGACCCGGGGCCTCGCTGAGCTTCAGCTTGAGGCAGTTCTTCTGAGGACCCCGCGATGAGGCTCTCCTACGACCCAAAGGCCAACGTCGCCTACATCCGCCTGCGCGAGCGGTCCGGCGACATCGAGACCATCCGCCTGACGGCGGACTTCCTCGTCGACATCGACGCCACCGGCACCGTCTGCGGCATCGAACTCCTGAACGCCGACGAGCAGCTCACCGCCGGCGACGACGGCAAGCTCGTCTTCGTCAACGACCTCAGCGGCGAGCAGGGGGAACTCGATGTCGCCTGACCACGAACGGGCGAGCCGACTTTCAGGCTCACGCTGTCCGGCCACCGCCGTCCGTCATGGCCCGGCTTGACCGGGGCGCCTCCCGCCGCACCGAGGGAGCCGGCCCGAGATCGCCTAGTCAAGCCGGGCTCTGCTTC
>DATKCY010000203.1:0-3471 GCA_035512995.1 Thermohalobaculum sp. | reverse complement strand
CGGCGCTCCGGGTCCACACCCCTGGCGCATCAGCCTGTTGCCCGTCGCGTCCTCCCGGCGCCCGCCGCGCGGCGGGTCTCATGCGGGCCGTCCAGCGCCGAGCAAGCGGGGCCGTCGCGGCGGGGCACCGGAAGCGGAAGACTCGCACCATCGGACACGAACCCTCCAGAGCGGAGGGTGGCCTAATGAGCCTGCGCGCACGGCTCGACTATCCGCCGGCCTGGCTCCTCGCCTTCATGGCCGGCGCCTGGGCGCTGGCCGGGGTCTGGGCGCCGCTCGGGCCGCCGTGGGCGTGGATCGGCGCCGCGCTCGCCGCGGTCTCGGTCGCAGTTGCCGTCTGGGCGATGCTGGCGTTCCGCCGGGCGGGCACGACCATCGTCCCGCACCGCGAGCCGAGCGCGCTGGTCGCGACCGGGCCCTACCGGTACTCCCGGAACCCGATCTACCTCGCCGACCTCGGCCTCCTTGCCGGCTGGTCGCTGTGGCTCGGCACGCCGCTCGGCCTCGTGCTCCTCTGGCCGTTCTGGACTGTGCTGGACAGGCGCTTCGTGCGGCCCGAGGAGAGCGTGCTCGCGCGCGACCTCGGCAAGCCCTACCTCGACTGGAAGGCCCGCGTCCGCCGCTGGGTCTGAGGGCGTTCGGTCGGCGGGGCGGAGGCAAGGGAAACCCGGCGCACAAGGACGGGCGCGCGCGTCAGGGCGCGTCGGGCACCGTCCTGCTGCAGATGTCGCGGAGCGCGACCCAGCCGCGGTCGTCGAGCACGGGCTCGAAGGCGTCGTCGCCAATGCGATCGGCGGCGACGGCCCGGCCGGCACGCTCGGCGAGGCCCGGGTGCGAGGCGAAATAGCGGAGCGCGCTGTTCTGCCCGAGCTCGCCGTATTTCTCCTGCAAGCGCTCGAAGAAGCGCGCGAAGGGGGTCAGCGGCAGGCCGGCGTCCTGCAACAGCCGGTGCGCCGCCTCGTCCGCGCGCGCCTCCGCCTCGCGCTGGTAGGAGGCGTTGAGCGCTGCCTCGCTGGCGGCGACGACGATCGAGGCGCCGAACACGTCGCCGAGCACGAGCCCGAGGATGCCGGCGGTGCCGGCCGAGCGCAGCACGTTCCGCGTCGGGTCGTGGTGCTCGACATGGCCGATCTCGTGCGCGAGCACTGCGGCCACCTCCTCCGGGCTCTCCGCCTCGTCGATCAGGCCTTGGAACAGCAGGATGCGGCCGCCGGGCAGGGCGACCGCGTTGACGAGGGGGTGGTCGAGCACGGCGATGCGGAGTGGATAGGCGAGCCCCTCGCCGGCATCGAGCCGCGCCGTCATCGCCGCGAGTGCCGCCACGCCCTCGGGCGCCGCGCAGTAGCCGGGCGCGTCCTCGTCGCCGATCCAGGCGAGCAGGTCCTGCACCTGCTCGGCCACGCTGTCGCCGAGCGCCATCTCGCGCTCGGGCGGGATCAGCAGCGCCAGCTGGTCGGCGAGCCGCGGGATCACCACGAGCACGAGGACCGCGACCGCCGCCACCGCCGCCACGCCGAAGACCAGCGCGCGGCGCAGGCCCCGCCGGTCGGCGCGGCGGCGGTGCAGCTCGGGGCAGAGGGTCCGGAGCGCCTGGACCATCCGCGCGTCGCTCAGGTGCAGCCGCTCGTCGCTGTCGGGGCCCGGCGCGAGGTCGAGGCCGGCGTCGCTCCGCGCATTGAGCGCGCGCAAGCTCGCCAGCGGCCAGTGGTCGAGCGCCGCGCCCTCCCGCCCGAGGATCACGAGCGAGCGCTCGCCCAGATGCGCCGTCACCGTCTGCGGACGCGACGACAGGCCGTCGAAGTACCGCCCCTCCGCCTCGAGGCCGGTGGGACGGCGGGCCATCAGAGCCCGGCGCCGACGTCCACGCCCAGCGCCTCGGCGAAGCCCCCGGCCTCGGCCGCCGGGTCGTGCGCGCGCTGCCGGCTCTCGCGGAGCGGGCGGGGGTTCAGGATCGTCATCCGCTCGGCCATGCGCCGGATCAGCGGCTGGCGGATGAAGACCTGGGCGAAGGCGTAGGCCGCGGCGGCGAGGACGACGTAGAACAGGACGAGCCCGATCAGGAGCGGCACCCCGAGCGCCATGACCGGCGTCGGATCGCCGGCCCCGGCGGCCTCGGCCATGACCCCGAGGCTTGCGAGGTCGAGGCCGGCCAGCTGGAACAGCAGGGCACCGCCCGCGACGGCGAGCAGGGCCGCGACGAGGCTCGAGAGCAGGCCGACGAGCATCGAGCCGCCGGCATAGATGCCGAGCACGCTCCAGGACGAGACGTCGTTGACGAAGCCCGACCCCTCGCCGATCCGGCGCTCGGACCAGAGATAGCGGAACGCCGCGACCTGGTAGAACAGCAGGAGCACCATCACGGCGATCACCCCGCCGAAGATCGCGATGCCGGCCAGCGCCTGGCTCGTCGGGTCCTCGGGCCGGCTCACGAACCCCCAGACCACGATCCCGATCAGCGCCGCCACGATGTAGATCCGCACCCACGGCGCCAGCAGGCCGGTCCAGCTTCCGCCCTGCTCGAACTTCTGGTCGCCGAACCAGGTGCGGTCGACCATGTACTTCTCGAGCCGGAAATGCATGAGCGGGTAGAGGATGCCGGCGGTGACCGCTGTCAGCGCGAGAAGCCCGAGCGCCCGCACCGCGTAGCCCCCGGACCCGGGCTCCATGCCGAAGCGGATGCCGCGCCAGCGCGTGCGCGACAGCACGTAGCGCCGCGCCTTGTAGGCGGCGACGAAATAGAGCGGCAGCGCCGACAGGATCGACAGGTTGACCGCGAGCTCGCTGCCGAAGGAGAGCCCGAGGAAGGTCAGCGCCAGGTTGACGAGGCCGAGATAGATCGCGAGCAGCAGGATCGCGATCAGGAAGCCGAGGAACTTCTCGATGCCGCGGCCGGTGTATTCCAGCGGGTCGCCCTCGATCCGGATCGCCCGCCAGTAGTAGCGGCGGAGCCGGGTGATCATCCAGAAGCGGTAGAGGCCGAGGGTGATCACGGTCAGGAACGCCGTCCACGCCGCGAGCGCCAGGAGCGACGTGCCGTCGTTCTCGTAGCTCGGCCGCGCGCGGGCGTCATCGGGGATCGAGCCGTCCCAGCCGCCGCCCCGGCCGCCCGCTGCGCCGCCTTCGGAGCGCTGCGCCCGCCCGCGGGCCTTCGGCCCGTACTGCTCGAGGTCCCAGGGACGCGCGGTCCCGTCGCTCATGCTCATGCCCCGCTCCCCCGGCCGCGAAAGCCCCTTCCGATGATGCACGCAGCAGGCGAGGCTGTCCATGCGCGTGCCCGTGATCAGCTGATCACGGCAGGCAAAGCGCTCGCGCAAAGTTGCATCGTCGCTGTTGGGGCGGGCCTGCCCGCGTGCTATGCTGGCAGCAACAGGGGCGGAGACCCCGAGGGTCATTCAGAGCATTCGTGAGGTCGAGCATGAGACGAGCATTCGTCGGACTGATGCTTTCCGCTATTCTGGCCATCCAGGTCGT
>DATKCY010000202.1:0-10058 GCA_035512995.1 Thermohalobaculum sp. | reverse complement strand
CATCCAGCATCGGAAGGGGCGGCAGGACGCGGCGCGCTCGAAGCTTTTCTCGAAGCTCGCGAAGGAGGTCACGGTCGCCGCCAGGATGGGCGACCCCGACCCGGACAAGAACCCGCGCCTGCGCCTCGCGATCAAGGAGGCCAAGACGAGCTCGGTGCCGAAGGACGTGATCGAGCGCGCGATCAGGAAGAGCCAGGGCGGCGATGCCGAGAGCTATGACGAGATCCGCTACGAGGGCTACGGGCCCGGCGGCGTCGCGCTGATCGTCGAGGCGCTGACCGACAACCGCAACCGCACCGCGTCGAACGTGCGCTCGACCTTCTCGAAGCACGGCGGCAACCTGGCCGAGACGGGCGCGGTCAGCTTCATGTTCGAGCGCAAGGGCCAGATCGTCTACGGCGCGGAGGCAGGCGATGCCGAGCGGGTGCTCGAGGCCGCGATCGAGGCCGGCGCCCAGGATGTCGAGAGCGGGCCGGACGGGCACGTCATCATGACCGGGGCGAACGACCTCGGCGACGTCTCGACCGCGCTCGACGAGGCGCTCGGCGAGGCGGAGTCGACGCGGCTGGTGTGGCAGCCGCAGACGCTGACCCCGGTCGACGAAGACACGGGCGAGACGCTTTTCAGGCTGATCGCCGCGCTCGAGGACGACGACGACGTGCAGACGGTGACCGGCAACTTCGAGATGTCGGACGAGGCGATGGAGCGGCTGGCATCCTGAGGGGGAGGCCGCGCCCGCCCGGCCTCCGGCGGATCAGGACTCCTTCGAGACCTTCTCGAGCACCTGCAGGTCGACGCCGAAGGTGACGGCGCCGATCGGCTCGCCGGTGTCGGGATCGACGATGGTGAGCGAGACCTGCGTCTGCTCCTTCTGCGTCGACTCGTCGAACTCGACCTCGCTCACGTGCACCGCCTCGGGGCCCAGCAGGTAGGTCTCCTGGTACTTGGCCTCGTCGCCCTGGTAGTAGTCGGTGGTCGGGTCGCTGATCGCGACGTTGAGGCCGTACTTGTCCATCAGGATGATCTCGGTGATCACGCCCTGGCTCATCTCGCGCCGGTCGCGCAGGATGATCGAGCCCTGACGGTCGAGCAGGTCGAAGATCATCGGCCCGCGCCCGTTTTCGGCGATCCAGGCCTTGTCGAGGATCTCGATCTCCTGCGGCGTCATCGAGGCGAAAAGCTCGTTCTGCTCACGAATCGCGAAGACGAAGACGGGGTCGGTGATCCACTCCTGCAGCTCGCCCTGGGCCAGCGCCTCGACCTCGTCCGCGTATTCGCCGATGTCCTGCGCTGTGGCGGTCGACGCGGGCACGATCGGGGCCAGCGCCCCGACCGCGAAGGCGACCGCGAGGCCGCCCTTCACCACATTGCCGACCGCCGGCATCCAGCGTCCCGCCGGCCGGCACTTCCGCACATCATGCATGGGTCTTGTCCCCTCGCTGCCCCCCGACGGAAGATTTACGCGCTTTCGCTTTCGCTGTCGACATCGGAGGCGGTAAAAGCGGCTGCTTGTCCTGCCGTGTCAAGGCGCTGCCATGTCCGGAGGTTCCATGGCGACGACGGAAAGGCATCCGCACGATCCCCGCGGCCTGATCCGGGAGGCCTACCGGATCGAGGGCATCGGCGAGGCCGACTGCCGCTCGATCTTCTTCGACTGGGCGCTCGGCCTGCCGGCCGACACCGACCCGGCCGGAGCCGCCGCGGAGCTCATGGCGCACCACGCGGACGAGCCGGCCGACCACCCGATGACCGTGCTGCTGAGCGAGGCCGCCGAGGGCCGCGCCGGCGCCGGCAGCGGCCGCCGCCGCGGCCGGGGCGCCCGCAGGCGGTAGCGGCGGGCCGGGCGCTCAGCTCGCGATCGCGTCGGCCGGCGCCGACTTGTTCCGGCGGAGCATGAGCTTGTTCAGCGCGTGCACGTAGGCGCGGGCGCTGGCGACGACGGTGTCGGTGTCGGACGCCTGGGCGGTGACGATCTTGTCGCCCTCGCGCATGCGCACGCTGACGGTCGCCTGCGCGTCCGTGCCCTCGGTCACCGCGTGCACCTGGTAGAGCTCGAGCCGGCCCTCGTGCGGCACCAGCGCCTTGACCGCATTGAACGCGGCATCGACGGGGCCGTCGCCGTTGGCGGTGTGGCGGTGCTCGGTGCCGTCGATCTCGAGCACGATGTCGGCCGACTGCGGCGCCTCCGTGCCGCAGATCGCGCGCAAAAACTTGAGCTTGATGCGCTCGTTGCCCGACGCGGTCGCCTCCTCGACGAGCGCCACGATGTCGTCGTCCCAGATGTCCTTCTTGCGGTCGGCCAGCGCCTTGAAGCGGACGAAGGTGTCGGTGACCGCGTTCTCGCCGAGCTCGATCCCCAGCTCCTTCAGCTTCTGCCTGAAGGCGTGCTTGCCCGAGTGCTTGCCCATGACCAGGTTCGACTGGCTGACGCCGATGTCCTCGGGGCGCATGATCTCGTAGGTGCCGGCGTGCTTCAGCATGCCGTCCTGGTGGATGCCGGCCTCGTGCGCGAAGGCGTTCTTGCCGACGATCGCCTTGTTGTACTGCACGGGGAAGCCGGTGACGGCGGAGACGAGACGGCTCGCCTGCATGATCTTCCGCGTGTCGATGGCGGTCTGGTAGGGCATGATGTCGTTGCGCACCCGCATCGCCATCACGACCTCCTCGAGCGCCGCGTTGCCGGCCCGCTCGCCGAGGCCGTTGATCGTGCACTCGACCTGCCGCGCGCCGGCGTCGACCGCGGCCAGCGCGTTGGCGACGGCCATGCCGAGGTCGTTGTGGCAGTGGGTCGAGATCGTGATGTTGTCGATGCCCGGCACCCGTTCGCGCAGCATCCGGATGATCGCGGCCGATTCGCCGGGCGCGGTGTAGCCGACCGTGTCGGGGATGTTGATCGTGGTGGCGCCGTTCTCGATCGCGACCGTCACCGCCTCGACCAGGAAGTCGTGCTCGGTGCGGGTGCCGTCCTCGGGGCTCCACTGCACGTCGTCGGTCAGCGACTTCGCGTACGCCACGCTCTCGGCGATCTTGTCGATCACCTGAGCGGGCTTCATCTGCAGCTTGAACTCCATGTGCAGCGGCGACGTCGAGATGAAGGTGTGGATGCGCGCGTGGCGGGCCGGCTCCAGCGCCTCCCACGCCCGGTCGATGTCGCGCTTCGAGGCGCGGGACAGGCCGCAGACGATGGCGTGCTTGGTCTGGCGCGCGACCTCGCGCACCGCCTCGAAATCGCCCTCGGAGGCGATCGGAAAGCCCGCCTCGATGATGTCGACCTTCATCTCGTCGAGCACGGCCGCGATCTGCAGCTTCTCGTCGAGGGTCATGGAGGCGCCTGGCGACTGCTCGCCGTCGCGCAGCGTCGTGTCGAAGATCTTCACGCGGTCGCGGGCCGCTTCGGCCTCTGCCGCGGAACGGGACGTGTCGGTCATCGTGTCAGCCTCGGCTGGATTGATCGGATCGCGGGAGCGGCGCCGGCGAGGGTCCCCCAAGGACGCGCGCCGCACACGCGGGCGCCCTCAGGGGCTCCTAAGGAGGAGGCCGCCGAGGCGGGGCAGGGCGCCGATGCCGCGCGGGTCGATCATGGGCGCGGAGTATAGCGGCGGCGCCGGGGATGAAAAGCGGGAAAAGAAAATCGGGTCGGGGGCCGATCCGGGCCGATCTGCGGCCCGCCGGGCCGGCGCGATCCGGGCCGAACTTTCTTCGGGCTGGAGAAAGAAGTTCGGGGTTAGGGCCGGATCTGCTGCCGGCACGGGCGGGAGGGCTGCGCCCCTCCTCCGCCCTGGCCCTCCCCACGAGCGTGGCCGCGGGCCCGGGGTGCTGCCGCTCGGGCGCGCGGTCTGCTAGGGTCGGGCCGAGGCGCCGCCAACGGTGGCCGGCGCGGCGGGGAGGTTTCGTGGTCGATCTATCCCTCGCGTCGGGGCTCGGCCCCTTGCAGGCGGTGGCGCTCGCGGGCGTGATCTGCTTTCTCGGCGCGCACGCGGCATTGCAGGCGGGATGGATGCGCGGCCGGAGCCCGGCGTTCTCCGGGCTCAACCTCGCGGCGGCCGGGCTGATGGCGCCGGCGCTGGTCGCGGCGTTCGGCTGGATCGCGGCCGTGGCGCTGGCGCTCTGGGCGGCGATCGCTCTCGCCGGGGTCCTCCGGCTCGGCGCCGGGCGCGGGCGGATGGGGATCGGCGCCGACGAGGCGCCGGTCGTCGAGGCGCTGGTGCCGGGGCTGCCGAGCGACCGCGCGCGCGTGCTGCTCGGCCTCGGCCAGTGGCGGGAGGTGCGGCCCGGCACCCCGCTCGCGACCGAGGGCGAGCCGGTGCGCTGGCTGAGCTACATCGCCGAGGGCTATTGCGAGGTCGAGCGCGCCGAGGAGCGGATCGCGACGCTGGGAGCCGGCAGCCTGGTCGGCGAGGTCACGCTGTTCTCCGGCGGGCCCGCGACGGCGACGGTGCGCACGATCGGGCGGACGCGCATCTTCTCGCTCGAGGAGAAGCATCTCCGCCGCCTGCTCGCGAGCGAGGACGACATCCGCGCGGCGCTCGAGCACAACATCCTCTCGATCGTCGGCGGCCGGCTGGTGCGCACGACCGACGACGTCGCGCGCCTCAAGCGGGTGTTCGAGAAGACCGGGCTCGGCAAGCGAAAGGGGGGTCGCCGGCGCTAGTGGTCAGACTCCAACAGCGGCCCTGAGCCGGGGCCTTCTGGCAATTACCGCACGGTCGACGAAGGCCCCGGGTCGAGCCCGGGGCTGCGGCGAGTCCCGCGCGCAGCAGCCCGCTCTGGACGCCCGGCGTGTCAGCCGCCGTCGGTCTGGCCTTCCGGGGCCTCGGGGCATGCGCCGGGCTCGGCCGCGGCCGAGCCCTCGCGCCGTCCGTCGTCCCAGCAGCCCTCGAAGACGGCGCCGGAGGCGTAGCTCATCTTGCCGAAGCCGTGCTGGCGGCCGTTCTCGAACTTGCCCTCGTAGGTGTCGCCGTTCGGGTAGGTCGCGACGCCCTCGCCGTGGATCTCGCCGTCCTTCCAGCCGCCCTCGTAGGTGAAGCCGTCGGCGAGCGTCAGCTTGCCCTCGCCCTCGCGCTTGCCGGCGGCGAAGCTGCCTTCGTAGACCGCGCCGTCGGGGTAGGTGATCTTGCCCGGGCCGGTCTGCAGCCCGGCCTCCCACTGGCCCTCGTAGACGTGCCCGTCGGCGTAGGTCATCGTCCCCTCGCCGTGGTGGCGGGCGTCCCTGAACTCGCCGACATAGACCGAGCCGTTGGGGTATTCGGCGCGCCCCTCGCCCGAGATCACGCTGTTGGCCCACTGGCCCTCGTAGCTGCTGTCGTCGGCATAGGTGATCTTGCCCTGGCCGTGCGGCTCGCCGTCGACGAACTGGCCGGCATAGACCGAGCCGTTCGGATAGGTGGCCTGGCCTTCGCCCTCGATCCGGCCCTCGACCCAGTCGCCCTCGTAGACGTAGCCGTCGGCGCCGACGAACCTGCCCGCGCCGTGGCGCTCGCCATCCCGGAACGCGCCCTCGTAGCGGTCGCCGTTGGCGTAGACGGCGACGCCCTCGCCGTGGCGGCGGCCCTCGACGAAGGCGCCCTCGTAGGTGTCGCCGTTGGCGTAGGTGGCGGTGCCGACGCCGGTCATCTGGCCCGCCTGCCACTCGCCCTCGTAGGCGAAGCCGTCGGGCAGGTCGATGCGGCCGCGCCCCTCGCGCAGGCCTTCCGTGAAGGTGCCGACATAGACGGCGCCGTCGGGGTAGGTGACCCTGCCCTGGCCGGCCTGGGCACCGTCGGCCCACTCGCCCTCGTAGACATAGCCGTTCTCGCGCGTCAGCCGCCCCTCGCCGTGGTGCGCGGCGTTCTGGAACTGGCCCTCGTAGGTCATGCCGTTGGCGTAGACGGCCTTGCCCTCGCCCTGGATGACGCCGTTCTCCCACTGGCCGGTGTAGCTGCCGCCGTTGGCGTAGGTGATCGTGCCCTGGCCGTGCGGGACGCCCTGCTGGAACTCGCCCTCGTAGACCGAGCCGTTCGGGAAGGTGGCGCGCCCCTCGCCCTCGATCACGCCCTGGTTCCACTGGCCGGAATACTCGTAGCCGTCGGGCGCGGTGTAGGTGCCCTGGCCGTGCTGCTTCCCGTCCTGGAACTCGCCCTGATAGACCGCGCCCGACTCGTAGGTCTTGGTCGCGGTCGCCGAGCCGTCCTGTGCCGCGAGCGGCGCGGCCACTGCAACGCCCGCCGCGATCAATGCTGCCAGTATCGAGCTGCGCATGCGGTTTCCCACCCCTGGTTCGCAACGTGCAAATTTAGCGCCAGTTTATGGAGCGCGTGTGGCCGGAGCAACGGCAAGTTGCCATTATGATGCCTGTCCCGGGGCCGGTCTTGCGGCGCCGGAGCGCGCTCGCTAGGGCGGGTCTGCGCGGGAGCAGCGGAGCGCGTTTTCCATGCCGGACGGAAGCCTGAGGATCACGCTCGCGCAGATGAACCCGGTCGCCGGGGACCTGGACGGCAACCTCGCGCTCGCGCGCCGCGCTCTCGCGGAAGGCGAGCGCGCGGGCGCCGACATCGTGGCGCTGCCGGAAATGTTCCTGTCCGGCTACCAGGTGCTCGACCTGTCCTCGCGGCCCGCCTTCGTGCGCGACTGCAACGCCGCGGTCGCGGCGCTGGCAGCGGCGACGCGCCCCGGTGGCCCGGCGATCGGCGCGGGCGCGCCCGTGGGCGGCGAACGGGGTGTCTACAACGCCTGGCACGTCTGCCAGAACGGCGCCTTGCGCGCCTCGTTCCGAAAGCACCACCGGCCGAACTACGGTGTATTCGACGAAAATCGTCTCTATCTCGAGGGTCCCGCCCCGGGCCCGGTCGAGATCGCCGGCGTGCGCGTCGGGTTTCCCATCTGCGAGGACATCTGGTTCCCCGACGTGGCCGAGACGCTGGAGGAATCCGGCGCCGAGGTGCTGGTGGTCCCGAACGGCTCGCCCTACGAGCGGGGCAAGTTCGAGCTGCGCATGATCCACGCGGTCGCGCGCACGGTCGAGACGCGGTTGCCGCTGCTCTACCTCAACCTGATTGGCGGCCAGGACGACCAGGTGTTCGACGGCGGCAGCTTCGCGCTCAACCCTGGGGGCAAGCTGATGGGGCGGATGCCGTTCTTCGACGAGGCGTTCGAGACCTTCGAGCTGGACCGCACCGGGGAGGGCATGCGGCTCCGCCGGAAGCCCCTGCCGGCGGAGGGCGACCCGGCCGAGCTCGACTACCGGGCGATGGTCGTGGCGCTCCACGACTACGTCACCAAATCGGGCTTTTCGAAGGTGCTGCTCGGCCTCTCGGGCGGGATTGATTCGGCGCTGGTCGCCGTGGTCGCCGCCGACGCGCTGGGGCCCGCGAACGTGCGCTGCGTGCGGCTGCCGTCGAAGTTCTCGACCGGGCACTCGCTCGACGATGCCGAGGCGCTGGCGGCCAACCTCGGCTGCCGCTGCGACACGATCCCGATCCACGACGCGGTCGAGGCGGTCGAGCGAGGCTTCGAGCCCCTCTTCGCCGGCACGCCGCGCGGGGTGGCCGAGGAGAACCTGCAGAGCCGGCTGCGCGGGCTCTACCTGATGGGCCTCTCGAACAAGTTCGGCGAGATGCTGCTGACGACCGGCAACAAGTCCGAGATCGCGGTCGGCTACGCGACGATCTACGGCGACATGGCGGGCGGCTACAACCCGATCAAGGACCTTTGGAAGAGCCGCGTGTTCGAGTGCGCGCGCTGGCGGAACGCGCACCACATGGGCTGGATGATGGCGCCGAAGGGCCCCGTGATCCCCGAGAGCATCATCACCAAGGCGCCCTCGGCCGAGCTGGCGCCGGACCAGCGCGACGAGGATTCGCTGCCGCCTTACCCGGTGCTCGACCACATCCTCGAGCGGCTGGTCGAGGACGAGCGCTCGGTCGAGGAGATCGTGGCCGAGGGCTACGAGCGCGAGACCGTGCGACAGGTGCAGGGCCTGCTCTACGCCTCGGAGTGGAAGCGGTTCCAGTCGGCGCCGGGCGTGAAGCTGACGAAGAAGGCGTTCTGGCTCGACCGCCGCTACCCGATCGTCAACCGCTGGCGCGACCGCTCCTGAAATTACCTTGGAACGCGCGAGGGAGGGAGGGCGTTATCCCTTGAGCCGCCCCTTGCCGGGCGTGCGAACCAGGGAAGGACAGAGATCATGCCGAACAAGGACCAGGCCCAGGGCAGCTTCAAGAAGACGATGGGCAAGATCAAGGAGAAACTCGGCGGAAAGACCGGCGATAGCGAGCTCCAGAACAAGGGCACGGCCGACCGGGTCGAGGGCACCGTCCAGAAGGGCAAGGGCGACGTCAAGGACAAGATCTGAGGCGGCATGTCGGCGGGAGCGCCCGCCGGAGGCTCCGCAGCCCCGGCCTTGAGCCGGGGCCACGAGGCCCCGGCGCGGGGTCGGGGCTGCGCGCGGCGCTCGCCGCCCGACGCTGGCGGCTTGCGCCCCGGCCCGTGCCTGATATCTGGGGCGGGTGAGCCCCGCCGAGCAGCCGAGCACCGTCACCCGTTTCGCCCCGTCGCCGACGGGGCTTCTGCACGTGGGCAACCTGCGCACGGCCGTTTTGGGCTGGGCGCTCGCCCGGCGCGATGGCGGGCGGTTCATCCTGCGCCTCGACGATACCGACAGCGCCCGCAGCCGGCCCGAATTCGCCGATGCGATCCGGCGCGACCTCGACTGGCTGGGGCTCGACC
This sequence comes from Thermohalobaculum sp., assembly GCA_035512995.1. Lineage (GTDB taxonomy): Bacteria > Pseudomonadota > Alphaproteobacteria > Rhodobacterales > Rhodobacteraceae > Thermohalobaculum. The sequence continues at coordinate 1,355 of DATKCY010000202.1, read as the reverse complement.
GGGACGCGGAGGTGCGGCAGTCGGACCGGCGCTGTCGCCACCGCGCGGCGCTCGGCCGGCTGGCGGAGGCGGGCCGCGCCTATGACTGCTTCGAGACGGCGGAGGAGCTGGCCGGAAAACGCCGGGAGGAGCAGGCGCGGGGCATGCCGCCGGTCTACGACCGCGCCGCGTTGCGGCTGGACCCGGCGGAGCGGGCGCGGCTGGCGGCGGAGCGCACGCCCCACCGGCGCTTCCTGCTCGAGCACGAGCGCGTCGGGTGGGACGACCTGATCCGGGGGGCGGTCGAGGTCGACGCCGCGAGCCTGTCCGACCCGGTGCTGGCGCGGGAGGACGGAGAAATTCTCTACACGCTCGCGAGCGTGGTCGACGACGCCGAGCTCGGCGTCACGCACGTGGTGCGGGGGGCGGACCACCTGAGCAACACCGCCGTGCAGATCCAGCTCTTCCGCGCGCTCGGGGCGCCGCCGCCCGCCTTCGCGCACCACGCGCTGATGACGTGGCCGGACGGCAGGCCGCTCTCGAAGCGGCACGGGGCGCCCTCGGCCGCCGACCTGCGCGAGGCGGGGGTGGAGCCGGCGGCGCTCCTCTCGTTCCTGCTCCGCCTCGGGTCGGCCGATCCGGTCGAGGTGACGGCGGACCCGGGCACGCTGGTGGCGGCGCTCGACCTCTCCCGCTTCGGCGCCGCGCCGACCGTGTTCGACCCGGCCGAGCTGGGGCGCCACTCCGCCCGCACCCTGCGCGCGCTGCCGGTCGGGCGGGTGCGGTCGCGGCTGGAGGCGCTCGGCGTGCCGGCCGAGGTGGCGCCGGCGCTCTGGCAGGCGGTCGCGCCGAATGTCGAGCGGGTGGAGGACGCGGGCGAGTGGTGGGCGATCTGCCGCGACGGCGCCGAGCCCGCCATCGCGCCGGAGGACGAGGCGTTCGTGGCCGAGGCGCTGGCGCTGCTGCCCTCGCCGCCCTGGGGGCCGGAGGCGTGGTACGCCTGGACCGGGGCGGTGAAGGCCGCGACCGGGCGCAAGGGCGCCGCGCTCTACCGCCCGCTCCGCCGGGCGCTGACCGGGCGCGACCGGGGCCCGGAGATGGCCGCGCTGATGCCGCTCCTCCGCCACGCGCCGCGGCCCGGCGGCGGCGATCCGGCAAAGCCGGCTTGACTGCGCGGGCGCCCGGGCCCATAGGAAGGCCCATGACCGCGACGATCTGCATCTGCCGGATCATCATTAGCTGCTGACACCAGTCCGCGGCGGTCAGCCCCCTTTGTCCAGGATCGAGGAGCACCCGCCGCGGGCCAACCGCGAGCGAGAGGCATGACGGATCCGAAGGACAGCCTCGATTTCAGGCTCCACGACAGCGCCAGCCGT
>DATKCY010000201.1:0-4470 GCA_035512995.1 Thermohalobaculum sp. | reverse complement strand
CGGCCGTGCCCTCGACGATCGTGCCGCCGGGGCGGAGCGCCCCCCGCTGCTCGGCGTCGCGGATGATCCAGAGCGCGGCGCGGTCCTTGACCGACTGGCCGGGGTTCATGAACTCGGCCTTGCCGAGGATCTCGCAGCCGGTCTCCTCCGAGGCGCGGCGGAGCCGGATCAGCGGCGTGTGCCCGACCGCGTCCGGCACGTTGCGGTAGATCGTCATCGGCGTGGCTCCCCACGGTGCATCGGCCGGCGAGACCTAGTATGGCCGATCCCGGCCCTCAAGCGGAAACGGACCTCAGCCCCACTCCCGCCGCAGGCGCCCGCGCTCGGCGCCAAGCCAGAGGAGCGAGACGAGCGCCGGGCCCGCGTTGACGGTGCCGTCGCGCACCGCCTGCATCGCCTCGTCGAAGCCGAGCGCGATGCTGCGGATGTCCTCGTTCTCGTGCGCGACCCCGTAGAGGCCGCCGGCCCCGCTGAGCCGCGCCTCGGCGACGAAGGCGGTGATGTGCTCGGCCGCGAGGCCCGGGCTCGGGTAGTAGGCCGCGATCCGCTCCACGCGCCCGAGCTCCAGCCCCGCCTCCTCGCGGGCCTCGCGGCGCGCGACCTCCTCGGCCGTCTCGCCGGCGTCGATCCGGCCGGCGACCACCTCGATGCACCACGGATCGGGGTCGCCGCGGGCCGCGGGGCCGGGGCGGAACTGCTCGATCACCAGCACCCGGTCGGCGGCCGGGTCGTAGGGCAGCACGGTCACCGCGTCGCCCCAGAGGACGGCGGTGCGCTCGACCGGTCCCAGCCGGCCGCCGTCGAAGCGGCGGTAGCTGAGCGTCATCTCCTCGACCGTCAGGTAGCCGGTGAACGGGCGCCGCAGCTCCAGCACCTCGACGTCGCCGGGCCCGGCCACGCGGCGGCCGAGGCCGGTGCGCCGCGGCATCGCGCGGGCCCGCGTCCGCTGCCGGGCGCGCCGGTCGACCCCCGGCCAGAGCGCCTCGACCTCGTCCGGCGAGATGGCGCCGTGGTGCTCCATCAGCTCGCGCGCCGCCTCGATCGCCACGGCGCGGTCGCGCTCGCGCCAGCGGCGGAAGTCCCAGCGCGCGCCGGTCGCGGCGGCCTTGACGGTCGGGCGGAAGAAGGCGGCGCGCTCCGCGCCCCTCGCGCTCTCGACCTCGAGCTCGCCGATCTCGAACTCCTCGCCCTCGTAGAACGACAGCCGGTCGAGCTCGCGCGGCCCCGGCGGGTCGATCAGCAGCCCCTCCGCCACCTCGCCGTCGGCCGGGACCAGCACCGGATAGTCCTCGTCCGCCAGCCGGCGCACCGCGTAGCCCGGCGCGCGCGCGGGCCGCGGGGCCTCGGGCGCCCGGCCCAGCACGATCGCCATCAGCTCCTCGTCGCGGAGCGAGCCATAAAGGAACAGGGGTCGCATCGGCCGCGCGGCCTCCCGGGCCAGGTCGCGGCCCAGCCCGGCCGCCCGGCCGGAGATAGCGCGCCCGTCCCGCGCCCGCAAACCGGGCGGCGGCGCCCCGGCGCTACCAGAGGTCGCGCGGGTTCTGCCGCTGGGTGGTGACGCCGCGGTCCGGCTCGGGCTCGCCGCGCGCGCGGCGGATCCTGACGAGCGCCCAGTGGATCGCCTCGGTCACGATCCCGACGACCACGGCGGCGGCGAGCGTCTTCAGGAACAGCGCGAGATTCGTCATCTGCTCGAACAGCGGTTCGGAGTCGCTCTCGAAGACCTCGAGCCAGCGGCGGAACGAGCCCACGACCCCGACATTCCTCAGCATGAGCACGATCAGGAACACGCCGCCGGACAGCGCGACCGTCAGCACGCCGGCCCAGGCGCCGTTGGCGACCGCGACGATCATGCCCCACCCCTGGCGGGTGGCGAGGCTGAAGGCGCCGACCCAGATCGCGACCAGGATGCCGATGAGCTCCATTTCCGGGAACTCCGCGAGCAGGACGGCGGCCTCCTCCTGTCCGAAGGCCCAGCTCACCGCCCATGCCAGCAGGAGAGCGCAGACCAGGCGAAATACGATCATCTAATCACTCGCTGTTGCCGGGACCCCACCAAGGCTCCTCCCGTCCCGCGACATGCCGGAGGGTGCCGCATCCGGACGCGCGCCCGCAAGGCATTTGCGCTCGCCCGTGCGGCTTGTTCCCGATTGTCGCTTCAACCACACGTTAACGCACTCGCGCTATCGGTTAGTGAAAGCAACTCGGGGATCGTTCATGGCGGTCATCCCCTTCAACCCCGGCGGCACCGGCCGCGACACCAGGGTGCTCCGGAAGGATGCGCCGGACGGCGGCGTGCCGGAGTGCCGGATGGGAGAGGCCGGGGACCCGCCGGCACCGGCGGCCGACAGCGCCCGGGCCGCCCGGCTCGAGCATGCCCTGATCGAGGCGCTGCGGGAGAGCGCGGCCAACTGGGCGCGCGCCGAGCGGGCGGAGCGGACGCTGGGAGAGCGGGGCGCGGCGCCTCCGGACGACCGGGCGGACCGCCGGCGCCCGGCCGGCTCCTGCGGCCCGCCGCGGCCCTCGCTCCGGTGAGCGGCCCATTCCGGTCGTTCAGATGGAAGCAGACAACGTCCACTCCTGACCCACCTCGGCCGTTGCGTCGCTGCTGGCGGCCAGCGGAGGGTGCGACGGCGCTCCGCGCCAGGTCTCAATACTTCAGCGCGATCACCTCGCTGCCGGGAATGAAGTGGGCGTTGCAGCCGCCATAGACGCTGTTGCTGGCCGGCTCGATCTTCGGGTCGTTGTTCTCCGCGTAGTAGGTGCTTCCGACCTGGGCGGCGATGCCGCTCATGCTGACGCCGTCGGAGCCGAGATAGAGGTTCAGCCCCGCGACGAACTGCGCTCCGGCGATCTGCGAATTGCTGCCGACCTTCAGGTCCTTGCTCGCCAGGAAGCGGCTCCAGCCCGAACGATCGGTGCAGTAGGAGGCGTTGCCGATCTGGGTGCCCGAATTGATGTCGATCACGCCCTGGTGCGCGCCGCTGCTGTCGTGCTTGTGGGCGAGCATGAAGACGCTGTGCACCCGTCCGATCGAGCTGTCGATGGAGATCGTATCCCCGGATATCGCGGCCACGTTGGCGAGCGTCGCATTGCTGTTCTCGTTCCCCTTCTTGAACACGATCGAGGAGTCGGAAATGTAGACCGTGCCGGCGACGGGGTTCTCGACGGAGCCGCTCTCCACGACCTCCACCTTGGTCGGCGTGAAGGGCAGGTAGAACGCCTCCGGCCATGGGTCGCCCACGGACCACGTCTTGAGCGTATCGTAGAGGCTCGGGATCTTGTCGGGCAGCGAGACGTTCAGCGGGGCGATCGTCATGTGCTCGTCCCTGAAGGTCTGGATGGCGGAGTCGGTGTTCGAGCTCGGGAAGATGCCCGTGCCGCTGCTGCCGAGCAGAAGCGGGTCGGAGGCGTCGTCCGACTGAATGACAATGTTGTCGTCGCCGTAGACGTCCGAGCCGAACTGGAGATAGTCCTCGGCGTAGATGCAGATGCCGTCGCGCCACTCGTTGTTGCTCTGGCTCGCGAACCGGCCCTTGGTCAGCAGCCCCTTGTTGTAGCAGTTGTCGAGGATCTTCTTCACGGCGATCGCCTGGGTCTGCACGTCCCAGGCCTCAAGGCCCACGATGCCGAGCACCTGCGTCGGGAGCGGGTTGCCACTGCTCCGGGTGCGCCGGAGCATCACCCGGACGGCGTCGACCTCCATGCCCTCCGGCAGCGCTCCGTTTTCGTCGACCGGCGTCCAGCGGGCCGTGTAGGGGGTGACGTCCGGGGTTTCGGCATCCCAGTGGCCGAAGATCACGTCGGTGTCCGTATCGAGGACGGGACCGTGAATGGTCGCCGGCATGTTCTTCTCGGCATATTCGCCGGCGGTCAGCCGCGCGGCATCCTGGTCGGGCAGTTGGATGACCGCGGCATGCGCGCTGGCGTCTGCAGTCGCCTGCATGATCGCCTTGTTGCGATAGCCATTGCTCGAGTCGATCGAGAGGCCGGCCATGCCCGCGAAGACGAGCAGCCAGGTGATGTTCCAGACGGTGGCGCTGCCGGCCTCCTCGTCGAGGTAGGCGCGCGCACGGGTTCGCAGCCGCCCGAAGGCGGTGAAGAGGCAATGAGACATGGCATCCTCGCTCGGCGTGACGTCGAAGACACGAGACGAGAACGCGACGCGAGTTTTGGTCCTACGGAAGGGAAAAAGTCCACCACACCCGCCGCCCAGCAGCCATAGGGGCCTGCTGAAGTCAAATGAAAACCGTTGCTGGCTGTCTGTTTACAACTCTGACCCGAAGTGTTCCTGCAACCTATTCGCCTATCGGTAGTTCCGCAGAGAGTCTTAGCGCCCCTCCGGGACAGTTTCCCCTGTCCCGGATTCCCTCCATTTGGCTCGCGCGCGAAGGCGCAGCAGGTACGCGACAGGCACCCGGCGACAGCCCAAGATCGGCGTTAAGCTGCAGCTCTCACTCTGCGCTCCAC
>DATKCY010000200.1:0-7064 GCA_035512995.1 Thermohalobaculum sp. | reverse complement strand
CGCGACCTGCGGCGCGCCGATGTTGGCCTCGACCTTGAACTCGCGCTTCAGCCGGTCGACGAGGATGTCGAGGTGAAGCTCGCCCATCCCCTTCATGATCGTCTGGTTCGATTCCGGGTCGGTCTCGACGCGGAACGACGGATCCTCGGCCGCCAGGCGGGCGAGGCCCATCGACATCTTCTCCTGGTCGGCCTTGGTCTTCGGCTCGACCGCGATCTCGATCACGGGGTCGGGGAACGTCATCGTCTCGAGCACGACCGGCTTCTGCGGATCGCAGAGCGTGTCGCCCGTCGTCGTCTCCTTGAGGCCGGCCAGCGCCACGATGTCGCCCGCGAACGCCTCGGAGATCTCCTCCTGCTTGTTCGCGTGCATCGCGACCATGCGGCCGATGCGCTCGCGCCTGCCCTTGGTCGAGTTCAAGAGCTGCTCGCCCTTCTTCATCGTGCCCGAATAGATGCGCACGAAGGTCAGCGTCCCCATGAAGGGGTCGTTCATGATCTTGAAGGCGAGGCCCGAGAACGGCGCCGCATCGTCGGCGCGGCGCTCGATGTTGCGCGCCTCCTCGGGGTCGTCCGGGCTGAAGCCCATGTAGGGCGGCACGTCCTTCGGCCCCGGCAGGTAGTCGATGACCGCGTTGAGAAGCGGCTGCACGCCCTTGTTCTTGAAGGCGGAGCCCGCGAGCACCGGCACGAACGACATCGAGAGCGCGGCCTTCCGGATCAGGCCGAGGAGCGTCACGTGGTCGGGCTCCTCGCCCTCCAGATACTTCTCCATCGCGTCGTCGTCCTGCTCGACGGCGTGCTCGATCATCTTCTGCCGCCACTCGTCGGCCTGGTCGGCGAGCTCGGGGCGGATGTCCTGCACGACCCAGGAGGCGCCGAGGTCCTCGCCCTTCCAGACCCACTCCTTCATGGTGACCAGATCGACGATCCCCTCGAAGTCGTTCTCCGAGCCGATCGGCAGCTGGATCGGCACCGGCAGGGCGCCCGTGCGGTCCTCGATCATCGCCACGCAGTTGAAGAAGTCGGCGCCGGTCTTGTCCATCTTGTTGACGAACACGATGCGCGGGACGCGGTAGCGGTCGGCCTGGCGCCAGACGGTCTCGGTCTGCGGCTCGACGCCGGCGTTGGCATCGAGCACGCACACCGCGCCGTCGAGCACGGCGAGCGAGCGCTCGACCTCGATCGTGAAGTCGACGTGGCCCGGCGTGTCGATGATGTTGAGCCGGAAGCTCGCCTCCTGCGGCGTGTTCCCGTAGATGCCGGTCGGGTTCGTGCCGTCCTCGGTGCGGAACCAGAAGGTCGTGGTCGCGGCCGAGGTGATCGTGATGCCGCGCTCCTGCTCCTGCTCCATCCAGTCCATCGTCGCGGCGCCGTCGTGCACCTCGCCGAGCTTGTGCGACCGGCCGGTGTAGAACAGGATCCGCTCGGTGCAGGTCGTCTTGCCTGCATCGATATGCGCCATGATCCCGAAGTTTCGGTATCGCTCGAGCGAGTATTCGCGGGGCATCGGGGGGTTACATCGAAAGCTTGACGTTCGTTACCAGCGGTAGTGCGAGAAGGCCTTGTTCGCCTCCGCCATCTTGTGGACGTCCTCGCGCTTCTTGACGGCCGAGCCGCGGTTCGAGACCGCGTCCATCAGCTCGCCCGCGAGGCGCTCCTCCATCGTGTTCTCGTTGCGCGCACGGCTCGCCTTGATCAGCCAGCGGATCGCCAGCGCCTCGCGGCGCTCGGGCCGCACCTCGACCGGCACCTGGTAGGTGGCGCCGCCAACCCGGCGGGAGCGCACCTCGACCGACGGCTTGATGTTGTCGAGGGCCTCGTGGAAGATCTCGACCGGCTCGCGGCGCAGCTTGCCCTCGGCGCGCGCGAAGGCGCCGTAGACGATGCGCTCGGCGGCCGACTTCTTGCCGTCGTACATCAGGTTGTTCATGAACTTGGTCACGATGCGGTCGCCGTACTTGGCGTCCGGCAGGATCTCGCGCTTCTCGGCGCTGTGACGACGCGACATGGACTATCTCCTCACTTCGGCCGCTTGGCGCCGTACTTCGAGCGACGCTGCTTCCGGTCCTTGACGCCCTGGGTGTCGAGCACGCCGCGCAGGATGTGGTAGCGCACGCCCGGCAGGTCCTTGACGCGCCCGCCGCGGATCAGCACGACCGAGTGCTCCTGCAGGTTGTGCCCCTCGCCGGGGATGTAGCTGATCACCTCGTAGCCGTTGGTCAGCCGGACCTTGGCGACCTTGCGGAGCGCCGAGTTCGGCTTCTTCGGCGTCGTCGTGTAGACGCGCGTGCAGACGCCGCGCTTCTGCGGGCAGGCCTGCAGGTGAACCGCCTTCTGGCGCTTGGGCTTGGGCTGCCGGGGCTTCCGGATCAGCTGCTGTACCGTCGGCATGAGCGCCTTGTCCTCGCTTGTCTTCCGGGCCCGTCGGGCCCCCGTTTGATCTCGTCGCCGTCCGTCCGCCATCACGCGCAAAGCAGAGCGCCGCGAGGGCGCGGGTCTTCGCGCCCCTCCGCGGCCGGGAACCAGAGGACCGGGCTCCGTCAGAAGCCGGGTCGTGCGTGCCACTCTTCAGGCAATGCTGGCAAACGCGGGTCGCGGACTCAGCCCCCGCGAAAGTGCGCGGAACATACGCGCGGCCCCCGGGGGGGTCAACCCCCCTGATCGACGGCCTTCGGGGGCGGGAATGACGGCTCCGGAGCCGTCCGCTCAGGCCGCTGCCACGGGCCTTGTCGGCCCCCGGCGGCCTCGGCGGCTCGGCCGTTACCGCGCCTCGCGGCGCCAGGCGGCCAGCAGGGTGACGGCGATCAGGAGGGCGGCGAGCCAGGCGGGCATAAGCGGGGTCAGGCTGATGCCGGTGACGCGGTAGGCGTCGCGCTCGGTCAGGCCGATCCAGCGGCGGGAGTGGGCGCGGCGGCCCTCCGCCACCAGCCGCACCTCGGGCACGCCGTCGTTCAGCCAGCCGGTGCGGCCGCCCGAGGCCTCGACCAGCGGCTCGACCAGGCTCTCGCTCGCGACCGGGTTCTCCCACTCGGCCGGGCTCGGCGGGCCGACGGCGGCGACGGCGGTCAGCTCGCCCGCCGAAAACCGCCAGAGCCCCTCCTCGTCGGCCTCGAGCAGCGCCTGCCAGCGGCCCGGGCCGACGGCCTCGAGCGACAGCTCGCGCGCGTCGCCCTCGCCCGGCGGGTCGGCGAGCACGATGTCCGGCGGCGCCTCGGCCAGCGTCCGGCGCTCGACCAGCACGCGGGTCCCCTCGACGCGGGCGACCAGCGCCTCCTCCTCGAGCTCGGGCTCGCGCATCAGCCAGTGGGCGAGGCGGCGGAGGAGGTCTGCCTGCGGGCCGCCGCCCTCGTAGCCCCGGCTCCAGAGCCAGGCGTGGTCGGAGGCAAGCAACGCCACCCGCCCCTCCTCCACCCGGTCGAGGATCAGGAGCGGCAGCTCGTCGACGCCCTTCATGACGATGTGCCCCGAGCGCGGGATCACCTTGATCTGGCGGCCCCACGGGCCCCAGCGCGGCCGGCCGTCATCGAGGCCCGCCGCCGCCTCGAGCCCCGCGGTCACCGGATGGCGCTGGCCGAGGTCGGTCACGCGCGGCAGGAACTCCTGCTCCAGCACGTCGGGCGAGGGCCGCGCGGGCAGGACCTCGGCGAGCGGCGTCTGCGCCAGCGACTGCACGCCCGCGAAGGCAGGCCCCGTCGCGACCAGCACGGCGCCGCCCTCGCGCACGTAGTTCGCGATGTTCGCAAGGTAGGCGGTCGCGAGCACGCCGCGCCAGCGGTAGCGGTCGAACACGATCAGGTCGAAGTTGTCGATCTTCTCCAGGAACAGCTCGCGCGTCGGGAACGAGATCAGCGACAGCTCCGAGACCGGGGTTCCGTCCTGCTTGGCGGGCGGGCGCAGGATCGTGAAGTGGATCAGGTCGACGGTCGGGTCGGACTTCAGCAGGTCGCGCCAGGTGCGCCCGCCCGGATGCGGCTCGCCCGAGACCAGCAGCACCCGCAGCCGGTCGCGCACGCCGTTGATCGAGAGCAGCACGCGGTTGTTCCGCGGCGTCAGCTCGTCGTCGCGGGGCGGCAGCAGGATGTCGACGACGTTCGGCCCGCCGTGGGCGATCGGCACCTCGACCTCGACCTCGCGGTCGCGCGGGAGCTGGATCGGCTGCGCGGCGCCGCCGTCGATCGAGACCTCGGCCGTCAGCGTCTGCCCGATCCCGGCCGGCGGCTGCCCCAGCGCCTCGGCCGTCAGCACCAGCTTCACGCTCTCGCCGACGATGCCGAAGCCGGGCGAGTTGCCGAGCGCGAGGCGGAGGTCGTAGCTGTCCTCCTCGCCGGCGATCAGCGCGTGGACGGGCGCCGGGAAATCCTCCAGCCGCTCGGGGTCGTGGATCTGCCCGTCGGTCAGCAGGACCGCGCCCGCGATCTGCCCCGGCGCGATCCGCGCCGCGGCATCGTCGAGCGCCGTCATCAGCCGCGTGCCGCGCGCCTCGCCGCCCGCCGCCTCGTCGGTCTCGACCACCGTCAGCTCGATCGGCGTCTCGGGGGTGGACAGCGCCTCGAGCCGGGCGCCGAGCACCTCCGCCGCCCTCCCGATCTGCTCCGCGCGGTCCTCGAGCCCGGTCGAGGCCGAACGGTCGATCACCAGGAACGCCGCGGTCGTCAGCCCCTCGCGCTGCTCGCGCTTTAGCTGCGGCCCGGCCAGCGCCAGCACCAGGAACGCGAAGGCGAGCGCCCGGAGCGCCCAGCCCGACAGCCCGCGGAGCCACGCGAAGGCGACCGCGGCGACGGCCGTGGCGGCGAGCGTCCAGAGCAGCCGCTCGTCGAGGATCGGATCGAACGCGAGGTTCAGCTCCATCCCGCCCCCTCCGGCACGCGTGCAGGTTCGACGGGCGGCGTCACTGGCCCAGCCTTTCGAGGACGGCCGGCGCGTGCACCTGATCGGACTTGTAGTTGCCGGTCAGCGCGTACATCACGGCGTTGATCCCGAAGCGGAAGGCGAGCTCGCGCTGCTGGTCGCCGGGGCGGCCGACCGGGAACAGCGGATAACCCTGCTCGTCGATCGCCCAGGCCGCGGCCCAGTCGGCCGAGCCCACGATCACCGGCGAGACGTTGTCGTCGACCCGGTCGAAGCGCGGCAGGTCGGGCTCATCCTCGCGCTCCTCCGCCTCCGGCGGCGGCGCCTCGATCCAGACGCGCCCGCCGCGCCAGCGGCCGGGAAAGCGGTCGAGCAGGTAGAAGCTGCGCGTCAGCACGTGGTCGCCGTCGACGGGGGCGAGCGGCGGCAGGTTCAGCGCCCGCGCGACCTGGCGCATGGTCGGCGCCGGGATGCCGTTGAGGCCCGAGGCGCCGTCCTGCGTGTCGACGATCAGCATGCCGCCGTTCTGCAGGTAGCGGCCGAGCGCCGCCAGCCCGTCCTCGGGCGGCACGGTGCGCTCGGCGAGCGGCCAGTAGAGCACCGGGTAGAGGGAGAGCGCATCGGTCTCGGGATCGACGCCCACCGTCGGGCCGGGCTCCACCGCCGTCCGCCGGGCCAGCATCGCGCCGAGGCCCCGCATCGCGGCCTCGCTGACCCGGTCGATCTGCGGATCGCCGGTCAGCACGTAGCCGAGCGTCGTCTCGGTCGCGGCCGCGATCTCGCCCTCGGCGGCGTCGGCGGCGGACGCCGCTGCGGCGACCGCGAGCACCAGCCCCGCGGCGGCCGCCTGCCGCCGCCCGATGCCGAGCCGGCCGCTGATCCAGAGGGTGGCGATCGTGTCGAGCGCGATCAGGAGCAGCGCGAGCGCCAGCAGCCAGGGCCCGAGCGCCAGCGCCTCGGCGCCGCCCAGCGTCTCGAGCACGGCCGCCGGCGGCGGCGCCAGAGGCTCGAGCGTGTCGCCCGCGCGATGCAGGCTGAGCGCCAGCGTCTCGGCGGCGCCGGCCGCGCGCTCCGCCCCGTCGGCGCGGGCGTAGAGCCCGGGCGGCGTGCCGGGACCCGCATGACCCTCCGCCAGCGCCTCGCCCGTCACCGTCTCGGCCATGTCGGAGGCGGGACGCGGCGCGCCGGCGGGCCCGAGCATCAGCTCCGGCCGCCAGAGCGTGCCGGCCAGCTCCCCGGCCGAGGGCCGGTCGGCGATGCGCCCGGGCGCGAGCGCGACCAGCCGGCCCAGCATCTCGACGAAGAGGCCCGAGAGCGGCAGCGACGACCACTCGGCGTCGGCCGAGACGTGGAACAGGACGACCCGCCCCTCGCCCCGCTCGGCCGAGGTCACGAGCGGCGTGCCGTCGTCGAGCGTGGCCCAGACCTTGCCGGCGAGATCCGGCGACGGCTCGGCCAGCACCTGCGTGCGCACCGACACCTCGTCGGGCGGCTCGAGCCGGCCGAACGGCCCGTCGCCTGCCAGCGGCCCGAGGGTCTTCGGCGCGCCCCAGGAGAGCGCGCCGCCCAGCACGCGCCCGCCGCGGCGGAGCGCGACCGGAAGCAGCGGGTCGCCCGAGCCCGAGGTCTGCACGAAGCCGAGCCCGCCGTCGCCCACCGCCGCGGCGACCCGCGGCCCTGCGAAGCGGACGAGGAGCCCGCCCGCCTCGACCCACTCCGTCAGCCGCTCGCGCACGTCGTCGGTGAACTCGCCCTGGTCGGCCAGGAAGATCGCGGCCGCATCGGCGTCGAGCGCCGCCTCGAGGTCGAGCGGGAGGACGTCGGCCCAGGGGTTCAGCGCCTGGGTCAGATAGTGCCGCGCCGAGGTCAGCGGCGCCACCGCCGCCTCGGAGTCCGGGTCGACCACGGCCGTCCTGACCCGCCGGATCGACGCGTCGGCGAGCGCCGCGCCGCCGGCCGACGGCCGCTCGGCCAGGGCGACGCGGGTGACCTGGCCGATCAGGTCGGAGGGCAGGTCGAAGACCGCGGTCGCGGTGCGCTCGTCCGCCGCGAACCCGGCGTCCGCGACGGCGATCCGGCGCTCGCCCCCGCCCTCGGCCGCCGCCATCGCGACAACCCGCACGGTCTCGGCGCCGCCGCCCGCGCGCAGCACGTCGGCAGCGAGCCGCGACTCGTCGAGCCGGGGCGGCGTCAGCGCGCGCGCCGGCACGGCCG
>DATKCY010000199.1:0-17356 GCA_035512995.1 Thermohalobaculum sp. | reverse complement strand
GACGACCGCGACACGCCGGTCATGGTCGACGAGGCGGCGCTCGAGGCGATGATCCGCCGGGTCGTCCGCGACGAGCTGATGGGCGAGATGGGCCGGCGCGTGACCCAGAACGTCGTCAAGCTGATCCGCGAGGAGGTCGCGCGGAGCCGGATCGAGAACAAGTGACGGCGGCGGGCGGCGCCGCCGCCTGCCCCTTTTCCCGCGCCGCGCAAGGCGCTAAACCTCGCGCCCGATCGTCAAGCGCGCGAGAGACACGAGCCCCGGATGGACAAGACCTTCGACGCGGCGGCGGCCGAGCCGCGCATCTATGCCGAGTGGGAGCGGGCGGACGCCTTTGCCGCCGGCGCGGGCGCGCGGCACGACCAGACCTTCTGCATCGTGATCCCGCCGCCGAACGTCACCGGCTCGCTCCACATGGGGCACGCGCTCAACAACACGCTGCAGGACGTGCTGGTGCGCTGGCACCGGATGCGCGGGTTCGACACGCTCTGGCAGTCCGGCACCGACCACGCCGGCATCGCGACGCAGATGGTGGTCGAGCGCGAGCTTGCGCGGACGGGTCAGCCGGGGCGCCGCGAGATGACGCGGGACGCCTTCGTCGCCAGGGTCTGGGAGTGGAAGGAGAAGTCGGGCGGCGAGATCCTGAACCAGCTGAAGCGCCTCGGCGCCTCGTGCGACTGGTCGCGCGAGCGCTTCACGATGGACGAGGGGCTGCACGACGCGGTGCTGCGGGTGTTCGTCGCGCTCTACAAGGACGGCCTGATCTACAAGGACAAGCGGCTGGTCAACTGGGACCCGCACTTCGAGACCGCGATCTCGGACCTCGAGGTCGAGCAGGTCGAGGAGCGGGGCCACCTCTGGCGCTTCCGCTACCCGCTGGCGGACGGCGAGAGCTACGACTGGCCGATCGAGCACGACGAGGAGGGCAATCCGACCGCGTGGGAGAAGCGCGACTACATCGTCGTCGCCACCACCCGGCCCGAGACGATGCTGGGCGACACCGGAGTGGCGGTCCACCCCGACGACGCGCGCTATGCCGGCCTCGTCGGCAAGGGCGTGATCCTGCCGCTGGTCGGCCGCCGGATCCCGATCGTCGCCGACGAGTACGCGGACCCGGAGAAGGGCACCGGCGCCGTCAAGATCACGCCCGCGCACGACTTCAACGACTTCGACGTCGGCACGCGCCAGGGCCTCCGCCAGATCAACGTGATGGGGCCGAAGGCCGAGGTGCGCCTCGACGGCAACGCCGACTTCCTCGAGGGCTGCGATGTGTCGGACGACGCGATGTCCCTCGACGGCGCCGACCGCTTCGAGGCGCGCGAACGCATCGTCGGCATGGCGCGCGACGAAGGCTGGCTCGACGGCATCGACGAGGAGGTGCACGTCGTCCCGCACGGCGACCGCTCGAAGACGCCGGTCGAGCCCTACCTGACCGACCAGTGGTTCGTGGATGCGAAGACCCTGGCCGAACCGGCGCTGGCGGCGGTCCGCGACGGCCGCACCCGCTTCGCCCCCGAGAACTGGGAGAAGACCTATTTCAACTGGCTCGAGAACATCGAGCCGTGGTGCATCTCGCGCCAGCTCTGGTGGGGCCACCGCATTCCGGTCTGGTACGGCCCCGACGGCTCGCCCTTCTGCGAGGCGACCGGGGAGGAGGCGCAGGCGGCCGCCAATCGGCATTACGGTGAGAGCGTGGAGCTGACCCAGGACGAGGATGTCCTCGACACCTGGTTCTCCTCGGCCCTCTGGCCATTTTCGACGCTCGGCTGGCCGGAGGAGACGCCGGAGCTTTCCCGCTACTACCCGACGAACGTGCTCGTCACCGGGTTCGACATCATCTTCTTCTGGGTCGCCCGGATGATGATGTTCGGCCTGCAGTTCATGGAAGACGGCGAGGGCCGGCCGCAGGTTCCCTTCCACACCGTCTACGTCCACGCGCTGGTGCGCGACGAGGACGGCAAGAAGATGTCGAAGTCGCTCGGCAACGTCATCGACCCGCTCGAGCTGGTCGACGCGTACGGCGCCGACGCGGTGCGCTTCACGCTGGCCTCGATGGCGGCGATGGGCCGCGACATCAAGCTCGCCGTCTCCCGCGTCGAGGGCTACCGAAACTTCGTCACCAAGCTCTGGAACGCGGCGCGGCTGGCGGAGATGAACGGCTGCAAGCCGGTTCCGGGCTTCGACCCCGCGAGCGCGACGCACCCTGTCAACCGCTGGATCGTCGGCGAGACCGCGCGGATCGCCGCCGGAACGCAAGAGGCGCTCGGCGCCTACCGCTTCAACGACGCCGCGAACGGCCTCTATGCCCATGTCTGGGGCGTCTACTGCGACTGGTATCTCGAGCTTTCCAAGCCGCTGCTTCAGGGCCGCGACGAAGCCGTGAAGGCGGAGACGCAGGCGACGGTCGCCTGGGCGCTCGACCAGTGCCTGAAGCTCCTGCACCCGATCATGCCGTTCGTGACCGAGGCGCTGTGGGGCGCGATCGCGACGCGCGACACGCTGCTGATCCACGCCGAGTGGCCCGCGCTTTCCCCCGATCTTGCCGACGAGGAGGCCGACCGCGACCTCGGCTGGACGATCCGGCTGATCGAGGCGGTGCGCTCGGTCCGGGCCGAGATGAACGTGCCGGCCGGCGCCGAGATCGAGATGGTGCTGACCGGGCACTCGCCCGAGACCGGCCACCGCCTGCTCCGCCACGCGGGCCTGATCCGCCGGCTCGCGCGCCTCTCCGAGGTCGCGGTCGCGGAGGAGGCGCCGCCGGGCTCGGTCACCGTCGCGATGGAGGAGTGCGCCGTCAACCTGCCGCTCCGCGGCGTGATCGACATCGCGGCCGAGAAGTCGCGCCTCGAGAAGGCGCTGGCGAAGACCGCGAAGGAGACGGCGCAACTCTCCGCGAAGCTCGGCAACGAGAAGTTCCTCGCGAAGGCGCCCGAGGCCGTGGTCGCCGAGCAGCGCGCCCGCCTCGCGACGGCCGAGGCGGAGCGGGAGAAGCTCGAGGGCGCGCGCGCGCGGCTCGAGGAAATGGGTTGAGCCAGCCGGGCGGGAGCCGGACGCGATGAAGTTCATGATCATGGGCGCGGGCGGGGTCGGCGGCTATTTCGGCGCCCGGCTGGCCGAGGCGGGGCACGAGGTCGTCTTCGTCGCCCGGGGCGCCCACCGCGACGCCATCGCGGCAAACGGCCTGAGGGTGCTGTCGGAGGCGGGCGACGCGACGATCCGGCCGGCGCGGGTCACCGACGACCCGGCCGAGGCCGGCGTCTGCGACGGCGTGCTGGTCTGCACCAAGCTCCGCGACCTGGAGGCGGCGGCCGCGGCGATCGGCCCGGCGACGGGGCCCGATACCTGGGTCATGGGCCTGCAGAACGGCGTCGAGAAGGATCGGGTGCTGACAGAGGCGGTCGGCCCCGACGCCGTCGTCGGCGGAACCGCCCACATCGCCGCGGTGGTCGAGGAGCCCGGCGTGATCCGGCACACGGGGACCATGGCGCGGCTGATCTACGGCGAGCTCGACGGCCGGAGGAGCGGGCGTATGGCGACGTTCGACAGGGCGGCGCGCGGGTGCCGCGGCTTCGAGGCGGTGCTGTCGGACGACATCGGCTTCGACATCTGGCGCAAGCTGTCGTTCCTGGCCCCGTTCGCGACCGTCACCTGCCTCTTCCGAAGCCCGATCGGGCCGATCCGCGCCGACGCCGAGCGCCGCGCCGTGTTCGCGGCGCTGGTCGCCGAGGCCGCGGCCGTGGGCCGGGCCGCCGGGATCGCCTTCCCCGACGACCACGAGGCCCGGATCATGGAGCAGATGGACCGGCTGCCGGAGGTGATGAAGTCGTCGATGCTGCACGACCTCGAGGCGGGCCGGCCGCTCGAGCTCGACTGGCTGACGGGGGCCGTCTGCCGGCTCGGCCGGGAGCACGGCGTCGCGACGCCCGCGACGGACGAGGCCTATGCGGCGCTCGCGCGCGCGAAGGACGGCGCATAGAAGGACGGCAGGGCGCGGTCTACCGCACCATTGTCGCCGTGGGTGGTGCGGCAGAGCGCACCCTGCGCCTCACCTGCGCCGGCGGAGCCTGATGACGACGTCGACCTTGGCGATCTCGGAGCCCTCGGGCGGCTCGGGCAGGGCCTCGAAGCGGACGGCGCCGCGGGGGGCGTCGCTGATCCGGCCCTCGTCCTCCCAGAAGAAGTGGGCGTGGTCCGAGACGTCGGTGTCGAAGTAGCTGCGGGTCGCGTCGACCTTGATCTCGGTCATCAGCCCGGCTTCGGTGAAGCTGCGGAGCGTGTTGTAGACGGTCGCGAGCGATACCGGCTCGACCGAGTGCCGCGAGGCGTCGTAGAGGCTCTCGGCGGTCACGTGCCGGTCGTGGCCGTCGCCGACCAGCAGCTCGGCCAGCGCCAGACGCTGGCGGGTCGGACGCAGACCGGCGCGCGAAAGCCACAGGCTCGCGCGGCGGCGCGGCGTCGGTGTCACGGTCTCGCTCATCTCGGCGCCTTCAGCTCGGCTCTGCCCCGGCCCCGCCCGCCGAGCACGCGAGCGGAACCTGCGACAGACAATAGCTATCCGCGGCCGCTTTTGCCAGTCCCCCAAGGGATTCGTGCCGGCGCGCGCGGTCCGTTGCGCCACGGGACCCGGCGTCCCACTTGACCGCCGGGCGCGAGGCGCGACAAGGGATCCCGCGAGACGCCGGGAGCTTCGGGAGAGGACATGGCACGGCGGAGGCGCGGAAATCCGGTCGACGGCTGGGTCGTGCTCGACAAGCCGCTCGGCCTCGGCTCGACGCAGGCGGTCGGCAAGGTCCGCTGGGCGTTCGGCGCGCGGAAGGCGGGCCACGCGGGCACCCTCGACCCGCTCGCGACCGGCGTGCTCGCGATCGCCCTCGGCGAGGCGACCAAGGCCGTGCCGCTGGTGCAGGAGGGCGCGAAGACCTACCGCTTCACCGTCCGCCTGGGCCAGGCGACGGAGACCGACGACGCCGAGGGGGCCGTGACCGCCGAATCCCCCGACCGGCCGGACGACGCCGCCATCGCCGCGGCGCTCGAGGCCTTCGAGGGCGACATCCTGCAGGTCCCGCCCCGCTTCTCGGCCGTGAAGGTCGCGGGCGCCCGCGCCTACGACCTCGCGCGCGCGGCGCGCGCGGGTGGACCGGCAGCGCACCTTGACCTCGCCCCCCGGCCCCTCCATGTGGCCTCGATCCGGCTGGTCTCGCGGCCCGACCGCGACCTGGCCGAGATCGAGATGACCTGCGGGAAGGGCGGCTATGTCCGCTCGGTCGCGCGGGACCTGGGCGCGGCGCTCGGCTGTTTCGGCCACGTCGTCGCGCTCCGGCGCCTGAAGGCGGGACCGTTCGGCCTCGAGGATGCGATTTCCTTTGAAAGGCTGGAGGAAATCCGTCATACGGGCGCCTTCGACGACACCCTGCTGCCGGTCTCGACCGGGCTGGACGACATCCCGGCTGTGGCCGTGGACCAGGCAGCGGCGGCCCGCCTCCGTCAGGGGCAGGCCGTTCCGGTGACGCGGAGCGACTTGCCCTACGGCTCGACCGCCTGGGCGCGTCTCGGAGACGCGCCGGTGGCGGTGGGCCAGGTCCGGGGCGGCGCGCTGCATCCCCACCGGGTGTTCAACCTGGACAACTGAGACACGAGGAGTACCCGATGTCGATTGCCCCCGACCTGAAGGAACAGGTCATCAAGGACTATGCCGTCAAGGACGGCGACACGGGCTCGCCCGAGGTGCAGGTCGCGATCCTGACGCACCGGATCACCGCGCTGACCGAGCACTTCAAGGAGCACAAGAAGGACAACCACTCGCGCCGCGGCCTGCTCAAGATGGTCTCGCAGCGCCGGAAGCTGCTCGACTACGTCCGGGGCAAGGACGAGGAGCGCTACCGCACCCTGATCAAGCGCCTCGGCATCCGCCGCTAGCTCGATCGAGCGTCAGGCGCCCTCTGGGGACGCCTTTCGCGTCTCAAGGGGTCCGTCCCGCACCCCGCGGCGCTGCCGCAAGCAGAGGGACGAACACGCACGCGCGCGCCGCTCTCCCGACCCCGGGGCGGGGCGCCGGCAGATCGAGGGGTCCGTCCCGATGGGGACACGCGGGACGGCCATGGGGGCCGGACCCGTCCGAAAGGAAGAGAATGTTCGATATCGTTCGCAAGGAAATCCAGTGGGCCGGCGAGACGCTGACCCTCGAGACGGGCAAGATGGCCCGCCAGGCCGACGGCGCGGTGGTCGCGACCCTCGGCGAGACGACGGTGCTGGCCGCCGTCACCTTCGAGAAGCAGCCGAGGGTCGGCCTCGACTTCTTCCCGCTCACCGTCCACTATCAGGAGCGCTACTACGCCGCCGGCAAGATCCCGGGCGGGTTCTTCAAGCGCGAGGCGAAGCCGACCGAGAAGGAGGTGCTGACCTCCCGCCTGATCGACCGTCCGATCCGGCCGCTGTTCGTGCCCGGCTTCAAGAACGAGACCCAGGTCGTCGTGACCGTGCTCAGCCACGACCTCGAGAACGATCCCGACATCGTCGGCCTGATCGCGGCCTCGGCGGCGCTGACGCTGTCCGGCTCGCCGTTCCTCGGTCCGATCGGCGCCGCGCGCGTCGGCTACTCGAACGGCGAGTACGTGCTGAACCCGTCGGTCGACGACATGGCGAAGCTGAACGAGAACCCGGACCAGCGGCTGAACCTGATCGTCGCCGGCACCCGCGACGCCGTGATGATGGTCGAGTCCGAGGCCTACGAGCTCTCCGAGGAGGAGATGCTGGGCGCGGTCACCTTCGGCCACGACGCGATGCAGCCGGTGATCGACGCGATCGTCTCGATGGCCGAGGAGGCGGCGAAGGAGCCGTTCGACTTCCAGCCTGAGGACAACTCGGCGCTCTACGAGAAGGTCCGGGGCCTCGGCGAGGCCGACGTCCGCGCCGCCTTCGCGATCCGCGACAAGCAGGAGCGGCAGA
Source organism: Thermohalobaculum sp. (assembly GCA_035512995.1). Lineage (GTDB taxonomy): Bacteria > Pseudomonadota > Alphaproteobacteria > Rhodobacterales > Rhodobacteraceae > Thermohalobaculum. The sequence continues at coordinate 10,411 of DATKCY010000199.1, read as the reverse complement.
CGGCGCTCGCGGCCGCGCGCGAGAAGATCAAGGAGGGCCTCTCCGAGGAGGAGCTCGAGCAGGAGAGCGCGCTCAAGAGCGTGCTGAAGCAGCTCGAGTCGAGCGTGCTCCGCGGCGACGTGATCGAGACCGGCAAGCGCATCGACGGCCGCGATCTCACGACCGTGCGCCCGATCCAGTGCGAGGTCGGCCTCCTGCCCCGCACCCACGGCTCGGCGCTGTTCACCCGCGGCGAGACGCAGGGCCTGATCGTCACCACCCTCGGCACCGGCGACGACGAGCAGATCATCGACGCGCTCGAGGGCGAGTGGCGCGACAAGTTCCTGCTGCACTACAACTTCCCGCCCTACTCGGTCGGCGAGGCCGGCCGCATGGGCCCTCCGGGCCGGCGCGAGGTCGGCCACGGCAAGCTCGCCTGGCGGGCGCTGCAGGCGGTGCTGCCGGCGGCGACCGACTTCCCCTACACGATCCGGCTGGTCTCCGAGATCACCGAATCGAACGGCTCGTCGTCGATGGCGACCGTCTGCGGCGCGTCGCTCTCGATGATGGACGCCGCGGTGCCGCTGAAGGCGCCGGTCGCGGGGGTCGCGATGGGGCTGATTCTCGAGGACCAGGACCGCTTCGCGGTGCTGACCGACATCCTGGGTGACGAGGACCACCTCGGCGACATGGACTTCAAGGTCGCGGGCACCGAAAAGGGCGTGACCTCGCTGCAGATGGACATCAAGGTCGCGGGCATCACGCCCGGGATCATGAAGACCGCGCTCGCGCAGGCGAAGGACGCCCGGATGCACATCCTGGGCGAGATGTCCCAGGCCCTGACCGCCGGCCGGGCCGAGTTCTCGGTGCACGCGCCCAGGATCGAGACGATGCAGATCAACCCCGACAAGATCCGGGAGGTGATCGGCTCGGGCGGCAAGGTGATCCGGTCGATCGTCGAGGAGTCGGGCGCCAAGGTCGACGTCAACGACGACGGCGTGATCAAGATCGCCTCGCCCGACGGCCGCGCGATCGAGAAGGCGCGCGAGCTGATCAACTCGATCGTCGCCGAGCCCGAGGCCGGCCGGATCTACACCGGCAAGGTCGTCAAGATCATGGACTTCGGCGCCTTCGTGAACTTCTTCGGCAAGCGCGACGGCCTGGTGCACATCTCCCAGATGACCTGGGACCGCGGCGCCAACCCGAAGGACCTCGTGAAGGAGGGCCAGGAGGTGAAGGTCAAGCTCATGGGCTTCGACGACCGCGGCAAGGTCCGCCTGTCGATGAAGGTCGTCGACCAGGAGACCGGCCAGGAGATCCAGAAGGAGAAGGAGGAGACCTGATCCCGAGGCCCGGGGACCAGGACTCGCTGGCGCTGTCCCGGGCCTGACCCCACCTTGTCCACTGCTACGAAGGAGGCCCCGGCGCGGGGGCCGGGGCAGCAGGTTCAGATCAACGAGCGCCGGTATGTTTCCGGCCCGGACATTCATGAATCGGAGACGCTCCGGCTGCCACGCCGGGGCGTCTTTTCTTGTCCCTGCGACAGGCTCCGGGTCGGACCGGTCGTGCCGGCCCGTCTCCCTTCGCTGCTACGCGCTGCGGGCCTCGAGCACGCGCTCGCCCGGCAGCTCGATGTTGATCTCGAGCGTCGACAGGTCCTCGGCGCGTTCGAGCTTGATCTCGACGTCGTCGCCCCCGACGTGCAGATGGCGCTGGATGGCCGCGAGGATGTCGCGCTGGAGCAGCGGCAGGCAGTCCGGGCGCGAGCGGTCCATGCGCTCGTGCGCGAGCAGGATCTGCAGCCGGTCCTTGGCGGCGGTGGCGGAGCTGGCCTCGCGGGGCTTGCGGAAGAACCCGAACATCGGTCAGCTCGCCCGGCGGAGCAGGCGCTGGAACAGCCGCGGGCGGGCGGCCTCGATCCGCATCTCGATCTGCTCGCCGACGAGGCGCGAGACCGCGTCCTCGTAGGCCTTGCCCGCGTTGGACTTGTCGTCGAGCACGACGGGCGTGCCGACATTCGAGGCGCGCAGCACCGCCGTGCTCTCGGGGATGATGCCGAGGAGCGGGATCGACAGGATCTCCTCGATGTCCTCGATCTTCATCATCTCGCCGCGGCCGACGCGCGCCGCGTCGTAGCGGGTGACCAGCAGGTGCGGCTTGACCGTCCCCGTGCCGCTCTCGACCCGATGGGTCTTGCTGCCGAGCAGCCCCAGCACGCGGTCGCTGTCGCGCACCGACGAGACCTCCGGGTTCGTCACGACCACCGCCTCGTCGGCGAAGTACATGGCCAGATGCGCGCCGCGCTCGATACCGGCCGGGCTGTCGCAGATGACGTAGTCGAACTGCTCGCGGAGCTCGTTCAGCACCGTCTCGACGCCGTCCTGCGTCAGCGCGTCCTTGTCGCGCGTCTGCGACGCCGGCAGCACCGACAGGTTGTCGAGCCGCCGGTCCTTGATCAGGGCCTGGCGCAGCTTCGCCTCGCCCTGGATGACGTTGACGAAGTCGAACACGACGCGGCGCTCGCACCCCATGATCAGGTCGAGGTTGCGCAGCCCCACGTCGAAGTCGATGACGACGGTCTTGTGGCCCCGCATGGCGAGGCCCGCTCCGATGGCGGCGGTCGACGTCGTCTTGCCGACGCCTCCCTTGCCGGATGTGACTACGATGATCTTGGCCAACAGAGACTCCTCTCCTGCTGCTATTTGAGGGGCTCGATGCAGAGCATCTCGTCCCGGAGGAACGCCTGCACGCGTTGCTTGACGACGGCGGGGCCCAGGTCCTCGCTCGTCTGGTAGAGCCCGGCGATCGCGATCAGCTCGGTCTCGAGGCTCTGGCAGAAGATGCGGGCGCTCTCGTCGCCGTTGACCCCGGCCAGCGCCCGGCCGCGGAGCGCGCCGTAGACGTGGATGTTGCCCTCCGCGATCAGCTCGGCGCCCGACCCGACCGAGGCGACGACGATCAGGTCGCCGCGGTCGGCGAAGATCCGCTGGCCCGAGCGCACCGGCTCGGTGACCAGCATCGTGGCGCCCGCGGGCTCGGCCTGCTCCGGCGCCGGGGCGGCCCCCCGGCCGCCGCGCCCGGGCTCCGCGTCGCGGCCGCCCTGCAGGGTCACGAGGCCCGCCGCGGCCGCGGCGGCGCTCTGCCTGGCGGTGGCGTTCTGGACGCCGATCGCGAACAGCTTCCGGCTCCCGAGCGCGCGCGCGAGCTCGGCGAACTCCTCCTTCTGGCGCAGGCCCTCGGACTGCTCGAGGTCGAGCACGAGGGGCGCGTTCGCGAACAGGCTCGGCGCCTTCCGCGTCAGCGCGTCGAGCGCCTCGAGGAAAACCGCGTCGGCCGCGCCCGTCAGGCGCAGGACGACGGCGGTGAAGAACCGGCCGCGCACCTGGAACGGCATGGCGGCCGAGGCGACCCCGACAGGGCCTTCCTCCCGACTCAATGTTCGCACGGGTCTGTCCTACTGCTCGCGACACCCTTTGCGGATGTTCTTGGGGACCATGATATTGATTTCTGCCGAACCTGCAACGCCGCTCGACCATCGCGGCCCAATCGGCCGGCCCCGAGGCGCGCGGCGCCGGGTCGAACCGGGGCGTCGGGCGCTTCAGCGCCTCGATCGCGGTGCAGCCGTCCGCGCCCTCGCCGCAGGCGGCGACGGCCTTCCCGGCACCGCAAGAAGCGGGTGTCGGCGCCCCCCGCCCGCGGGTAGGGTGGGTGCGTCGGACAGGGAGGCCGCGATGACCGTGCAGAAGCCCGAGAGCAGCTTTCACTACGAGCTCATGGCGGCGGCGATCGCCTGGCTCGAGGAGCACCGCGAGGACCGGCCCTCGCTCGAGGCGCTGGCGGCGGCCATGGGCATGAGCCCGACGCACTTCCAGCGCCTGTTCGGCCAGTGGGTCGGGGTGAGCCCCAAGAAATACGTCGAGTACCTGACGCTCGAGCATGCCCGGGCGCTGCTCGCCGCCCGCCAGCCGGTGCTGGAGGCGGCGCATGGCGCGGGCGCGTCCGGCCCCGGCCGGCTGCACGACCTGTTCCTGCGCTGGGAGGGGATGACGCCGGGCGAGTACGCCCGCCGCGGCGGCGGGCTGACGATCCGCTGGGGCTGGTTCGACAGCCCGTTCGGCCGGCCGCTGGCGATGGCGACGGACCGCGGCCTCTCCGGCCTCGCCTTCGCGGCGGAGCTCGGGGCGGACGCGACCATGGCCGACATGACCGGGCGCTGGCCGGCCGCGACCTTCGCCGAGGACGCCGGCGCGCTCAGGCCGATGGTCGATGCCGCCTTCAGCGGCCGCGGCACGGTGCCGCTCGCCCCGCTCGGCGGGCCGTTCCAGATCAAGGTGTGGGAGGCGCTGGTCACGCTGCCGCCCGGCACCCTCGCCACCTATTCCGACATCGCCAGGGCGATCGGCAGTCCGTCGGCCGTGCGCGCGGTCGGCACCGCGGTCGGCCGCAACCCGGTCGCGTGGCTGATCCCCTGCCACCGCGTCCTCCGCCGCGACGGCGGGCTCGGCGGCTATCACTGGGGCCTGCCGGTCAAGCGCGCCATGCTGGCCTGGGAGGGCGCGCGGGCCGAGGCCGCGAGGAAGACGGCCGCGTGAGCGACTACGGGTTCACCGATCTCCTCGGCATCGTCGGCTCCGTGCTGATCTGCACCGCCTACTTCGCCGTCTCGACCGGACGGATGCGGGGCGATACCCTGTCGTTCCAGCTCCTGAACGCCGCCGGCGCGGTGCTGCTGCTGGTCTCGCTCTACTTCAGGCCCAACCCCGGCGCGATCCTGATCGAGGCCGTGTGGCTCGTGATCGCGCTCGGCGCCATCGGACGCATCCTCCGCCGCCGCTGAGACCGCTCGCACCCGGCCCTGCACGATGGGCCGGAGCGGGCCCGGGCGGCCCCGCGTCCGCGCGCCCCGTCGCAGCGGCGGGCGCGAGGGGCTATCCTGTCGCGGCAGCCGTGCGGGAACCGCGCCCCATGCTCTCGATCCGCAACCTCCGCGCCGCGGCGGTGACCGCCGACCGCCTCGACCTCGCGCGCGGGGAGTGCGTGGTGCTGACCGGCCCCTCGGGCGGCGGCAAGTCGCGGCTCCTGCGCGCCATCGTCGACCTCGACCCGTCGACGGCGGAGGTCACCCTCGACGGCACCCGGCGCGAGGCGATCCCCGCCCCGGCCTGGCGCCGCCGCGTGGCGCTGGTGCCGGCCGAGAGCGGCTGGTGGGCCGACCGCGTTTCCGACCACATGCCCGGGGGCGACCCCCGCCCGCTGATCGAGGCGCTGGGCCTGCCGGCGGAAGCCGCGGGCTGGGAGGTCGCGCGCCTCTCCTCGGGCGAGCGCCACCGCCTCGCGATCGTCCGCGCGCTGATGGGCGCGCCGGAATACCTGCTGCTCGACGAGCCTTCCGCGGCCCTCGACGCCGACGCCACCCGCCGCCTCGAGGCGCTGCTGGCGGAGCGGCGGGCGGGCGGCCTCGGTCTCGTCGTCGTCACCCACGACCGCGAGCAGGCGGAGCGGCTCGGCGGCACCCGCCGCACGGTCGCCGGCGGCCGGCTCGCGCCCGCGGACGCGCCCCGCTCCCGGGCCACGGCATGAACGCCGCCTATGTCCCGCTCAGCGCCTTCGACGTCGCGCTCGCGGCCGTCTTCCTCGTGCTGAACGGCGCCCTTTCGATCCGTTTCCAGCTCGGTCTCGAGCGCCGCCTCGCGATCTCGGCCGCGCGGATGGTCGTGCAGCTCCTCCTGATCGGGCTCCTGCTCAAGACCGTCTTCGCGATCTCGTCGCCCTGGCTGACCGCGCTGGTGGCCGCCGCCATGGTCGGCTTCGCCGGCTACGAGGTGCGCGCGCGGCAGAGCCGGCGGCTCGCCGGCCCCTGGGGCTTCGGCATCGGGACCGGGGCGATGATGACGGCGGGCGTCATGGTCACCGTCTTCGCGCTGACGCAGATCGACCCCGATCCCTGGTGGTCGCCGCGCTTCGCGCTCCCGCTCTTCGGCATGATCCTCGGCAACACGATGACCGGCGTCAGCCTCGGCCTCGACAACCTCTCGACCGCGTTCTGGCGCGAGCGCGCGGCGATCGAGGCGCAACTCCTGATGGGCCGCACGCGGTGGGAGGCGACGCGGCCGTTCGCGCGCGCCGCGCTCCGCGCCGGCTTCATGCCGATCATCAACGCGATGGCGGCGACCGGCGTCGTCTCGCTGCCGGGCATGATGACCGGCCAGATCCTGTCCGGCGTCGACCCGCAGGAGGCCGTGAAATACCAGCTCCTGATCATGTTCCTGATCGCCGGCGCGACCGGCCTCGGCGTCCTCGGCGCCGTCCTCCTGCAGGTCGCGCGCCTGACCGACGAGCGCCACCGCCTCCGCCTCGACCGCCTGCGCGCGCAGACCTGATCGCACGCCGCACGCGCCGCAGTCCAGGCCGGGTCAATGATCGCGGGGAACCCGCGACCCGGCGCAGCCGGGCTTGTCATTGACGCGGCCTGGACTGTGGCGAATGCTCGGAGAGAAGCCCGCCCGGGCTTCTCATTGCAAGATGCGCAGCCTGCAACGATGCCCGGAGCGTCCGGCCGCACGACCACGCCTGGCCGGGCGGCGAAGCCGCACGGCAAGGGCAGGAACGCATCGCGGCGCCCCCAGGGCGCCGCGATTCCGCTTGGCACGACAGCCGGGATCAGCTCAGCCAGCGCTTGCGCCGGCGGTAGCTGCGGACGTCGCGGAAGCTCTTGCGGCCGGTGTCGGACATGCCGAGGTAGAATTCCTTCACGTCCGGGTTCTCGAGCAGCGCCTTCGCCGGGCCGTCCATCACCACCCGGCCCGATTCGAGGATATAGCCGTAGTGCGCGAAGCGGAGCGCGACGGTCGTGTTCTGCTCGGCCAGCAGGATGCTCACCCCCTCGTTCTCGTTCAGGCTCTTCACGATCGCGAAGATCTCCTCGACGAGCTGGGGCGCGAGGCCCATCGACGGCTCGTCGAGCAGGATCGTCTCGGGCCGGCTCATCAGCGCGCGCCCGATCGCGCACATCTGCTGCTCGCCCCCGCTGGTGTAGCCGGCCTGGCTCCGCCGCCGTTCCTTGAGCCGCGGGAAATAGGAATAGACGAGGTCGAGGTCCTGCCTGATCTTCGCCGCCCCGTCGCTGCGGGTGTAGGCGCCGGTCATCAGGTTCTCCTCGATCGTCAGATGCTCGAAGCAGTGCCGGCCTTCCATCACCTGAATCACGCCGCGCTTGACCAGCGCCGCGGGACTGCGCTCGGCGACCGGCTCGCCGCGGTAGAGGATCGAGCCCTTCGTCACCTCGCCGCGCTCGGAATGCAGCAGGTTCGAGATCGCCTTGAGCGTGGTGGTCTTGCCGGCGCCGTTGCCGCCGAGCAGCGCGATGATCCCGCCCTTGGGCACGCTGAGCGACACGCCCTTCAGCACCAGGATCACGTGGTTGTAGATCACCTCGACATTGTTGACCTCGAGGAGGGCGTCTGCGGCCGGGTCGGCGGATACCTGGTCAAGCATCGGCGCGGTCCTTCGAATTTCGATCGGTGCCGCCGTCCCGGCCGGCGAGACACCGGCGGACAGGTGCGGGGGCCGGCTGCGCCGACCCCCGCCCGTATCGCGTCAGTCGGCGGACTCGGTCGCGCCCTCGCCTTCCTCGGCCGCCGGTTCTTCCATGCTCTCCTCGGCCGCCGGTTCTTCCATGCTCTCCTCGGCCGAGGGCTCTTCCATGCCCTCGGCTGCGAGCTCCTCGCACTCGCGCGGCTCGATGCCGGCCTCCTGGGCGTAGGCCGTCGAGTCCTCATCGATCAGCGGCTGGATGATCTCCTCGTCCGGCGCGATGAAGTCGGTGACGAGCGTCCACTCCTTCGCCTCGGCGTCCCACTGCTGGATCGCGCCGTGGCCCGGAGGGCCGTGGTCCTGGCAGCTCACCTCGAACGGCGGGATGAAGCCGCCGAAGCCGAGCTCCTCGAGCTTCGCCTCCGACATGCTCAGCGCCTCCATGCCGTCGCGCATCTGCTCGGCCGTGATGTCGGCGGTGCCGTGGATCTCCTGCGCGGTCTTCGCCGCCTCGACCGCCAGCATCGCCGCCAGCATGCCGCGGTTGTAGAGCACGTTGCCGTGCTGGTCGCCCGCGCCCGCGGAGAGGCCCTTGTCGTAGACGTGCGTCTTCAGGTCCTCGTAGACCCCGAACTCGTCGCCGACGGCGTGCATGGCGATCGCCTTGTAGCCATCCGCGCCGCTGCCTGCCGGCAGCGTGTCGTTCTCGGACGCCGACCACCAGACGCCGATGAAGTGGTCCATCGGGTAGCGGATCGACGCCGCCTCCTGGATCGCCACCTGGTTCATGACGCCCCAGCCCCACATGATGACGTAGTCGGGCTGCTCGCTCCGGACCTGCAGCCAGGTCGACTTCTGCTCCTGGCCGGGATGGTCCACGGGCAGCAGCTGCAGCTGGTAGCCGTGCTTCTCGGCCAGCTCCTCGAGCGTGCGGATCGGCTCCTTGCCGTAGGCCGAGTTGTGGTAGACGAGCGCCAGCTTCTTGCCCGAGAGGTCACCGCCCTCCTGCTCGAGGATGTGCTTGACGATCACCGAGGCCGCGTCCCAGTAGGTGCCCGGATAGTTGAACACCCACTCGAAGATCTCGCCGTTCGCGGCCGAGGTGCGGCCGTAGCCCATCGAGTGGATCGGGATGCCGTCGGCCGAGGCCTTCGGGATCAGCTGGTAGGTGATGCCGGTCGACAGCGGCTGGTAGACGAGCGCCCCCTCGCCCTTGGTCGACTCGTAGCACTCGACGCCCTTCTCGGTGTCGTAGCCGGTCTCGCATGGCAGCACGCGCGCCTCGACCCCGCCGATGCCGCCGTCGCGCTCGTTGACCAGCGTGAAGTAGTCGGCATAGCCGTCGGCGAAGGGAATGCCGTTCGGCGCGTAAGCCCCCGTCCGGTAGTCCAGCGACGGGAACACCAGCTCGGCCGAGGCGGGCGCCGCCAGGCCGAGCGCGGCGATCACCGCAAGGCTGTTCAGGAGTCTCATGTCGTTTCTCTCCCTCGGTTGACGCGGCGCCGTCTCGACGGGCGCCTGGTTCGACTTCTAGTGCGGAAACGGCCAGAGGCGAAGCTTCTCCTTCGCCGTCTTCCAGAGCGCGGTGATGCCGTGCGGCTCCTTGATCAGGAAGAAGATGATGAGCGCGCCCACGACCATGATCTGGACGTGCTCGGCGATCTCGGGCGAGAGGCCGAGCCCGCGCGCGAATACGTTGGTCATCAGCACCGGCAGCAGCACGATGAAGGCGGCGCCGATCAGCGAGCCGACGATCGAGCCGAGCCCCCCGATGATGATCATGAACAGCACGTTGAACGACTTGTCGATGCTGAATGCCTCGGTCACCTCGACGGCGCCGGTCCAGATCGCGAAGTAGAGCGCGCCGGCGATGCCGACATAGAACGAGCTGACCGCGAAGGCCGAGAGCTTCGCCATCATGGGGTTCACGCCGATGATCTCGGCCGCGATGTCCATGTCGCGGATCGCCATCCAGCTGCGCCCGAGCCGCCCGCGCGTCAGGTTCTTCGCGACCCAGCCGAACACGAAGAGGAAGAACAGGCAGAACAGGTACGTGGCCCAGGGCTCGGCCCGCGGTCCGGTGATGTCGAAGCCCAGAAGCTCGCGCGTCGGCGCCGTGATCTGGCCGGTCGCCGAGTAGTTGTAGAACCACGGCACCTTGTTGAACAGCCAGACCAGGAAGAACTGCGCGGCCAGCGTCGCGACCGCCAGGTAGAACCCCTTGATCCGCAGCGACGGGATGCCGAACAGGATGCCGACGCCCGCGGTGATCAGCCCCGCGAGCGGCACCACGAGGAACATCGAGAGCTCCGGGAACGCCGTCATCAGCTTGTAGGCGGCATAGGCGCCGACCGCCATGAACCCGCCGGTGCCGAGCGAGAGCTGCCCGCAGTAGCCGGTCAGGATGTTCAGTCCGATCGCCGCCAGCGCATAGACGAAGAACGGGATCAGGACCGCCTTCTCCCAGTAGTCGTTGATCAGGAACGGCACGACGAGGAAGGCGAAGGCGACGATCGCCCAGAACGCCCAGCGCTCGGCCCGGATCGGGAAGGTGGCGTGGTCCGCCTCGTAGCTCGTCTTGAACTCGCCGGCCTCGCGGTAGAACATCTCAGGAGCTCCATTCCGGGGCGTCGCCGGGGAAGTCGTCGCCCTGCGGGTCGACCAGGCAGAAGCGGTGCCCGGTCGGCGCCTCCATGACGATCCAGCGCCTGATCCGCGCGACCTCGCGCGCGCCGAGGGCCTCGAGCCGGGCGCGCTCGGCCTCCTGGTCGTCGGTCTCGACGTCGAGGTGCACGCGCGGGTCGTGGTCCACAGCCTGCAGCAGCACGCGCGGAAAGCCTGCGTGCCCGTCGAAGGTCGCGTACCTGCCGTCCGGATCGACCCGGCACTCCTTGCCGAG
>DATKCY010000198.1:0-10787 GCA_035512995.1 Thermohalobaculum sp. | reverse complement strand
AGGCCGTGCGTGCCGACGCGGGCCATGTAGCGCGTCATCAGCTCGTAGCGGCCCTTCGGCATCATCTCCATCTGGTCGTGCGTCCATGTCGGAGCGGCGCCGAGGCCGATGAAGCCGGCGCCGATCTCCTGCGCCACCGAGCGCACCTCGGCGAGGTGCATGTTCACCTCGTTGCAGGTGTCGTGGATCGTCGCGAGCGGCGCGCCCGAGAGCTCGAACTGCCCCCCGGGCTCGAGCGAGATGTTGGCCCGGCCGCGGACGAGGCCGATCAGCCGCCCCTGCTCCTCGACCGGGTCCCAGCCGAAGCGGTCGCGCAGCCCCGCGAGCATCGCGTTGATCGAGCAGGGGCCGTCATAGGGGAGCGGCGCGTGATCGGCGAGCCGATAGCCGAACTTCTCGTGCTCGGTGCCGATGCGCCACTGCTCGCGCGGCCTGCAGCCGGCCGCCAGATAGCCGACGAGGTCGTCCCGGCTCTCGACGGGTCCGCCGCCCTGCTGCGGGATCGACATCGACTGCGCTCCTCGTGAGCCTCGGGGCAGATGCAGCTAACCTTTGGCGAGGCCGCTGACAAGGCTCGGCGGGGTCGGCCTCTCAGTCCGCGAAGCGACCCCCTATCCTCGCCGTCGCCGGCGCAGACAGGCCCCCTCGCTCTCAATAGGTCACGACCGCGCGGATCGACTTGCCCTCGTGCATCAGGTCGAAGCCCTCGTTGATGCGGTCGAGCGGCAGGGTGTGGGTGATCATCGGGTCGATCTCGATCTTCCCCTCCATGTACCAGTCGACGATCCTCGGCACGTCGGTGCGCCCGCGCGCGCCGCCGAACGCGGTGCCCTTCCAGACGCGGCCGGTGACCAGCTGGAACGGACGGGTGCTGATCTCGGCCCCGGCCGGCGCCACGCCGATGATGATCGATTCGCCCCAGCCCTTGTGCGCGCATTCGAGCGCCGCGCGCATCGTGCCGACATTGCCGATGCACTCGAACGAGTAGTCGGCGCCCCCGCCGGTCAGCTCGACCAGGTGCGGCACCAGCTCCTTCTCGACCTCCTTCGGGTTCACGAAGTCGGTCATGCCGAAGCGCTCCGCCATCTCCGTCTTCGAGTCGTTGATGTCGACGCCGACGATCTGGTCGGCGCCCGCGAGCCGGCAGCCCTGGATCACGTTGAGCCCGATGCCGCCGAGGCCGAAGACGACGCAGCGCGACCCGATCTCGACCTTCGCCGTGTTGATCACGGCGCCGATGCCGGTGGTCACCCCGCAGCCGATGTAGCAGATCTTCTCGAACGGAGCGTCGTCGCGCACCTTCGCCAGCGCGATCTCGGGCAGCACCGTGTGGTTGGCGAAGGTCGAGCAGCCCATGTAGTGGAACAGCGGATCGCCATCGAGCGTGCGGAACCGCGACGTGCCGTCGGGCATCAGCCCCTGGCCCTGGGTCGTGCGGATCGCCTGGCAGAGGTTGGTCTTCGGGTTCAGGCAGTACTCGCACTCGCGGCATTCGGGCGTGTAGAGCGGGATCACGTGGTCGCCTGGCTTCACGCTGGTCACGCCCTCGCCCACCTCGACGACGACGCCCGCGCCCTCGTGGCCGAGGATCGCCGGGAAGATGCCCTCGGGGTCGGCGCCCGAGCGGGTGAACTCGTCGGTGTGGCAGATGCCGGTCGCCTTGATCTCGACCATCACCTCGCCCGCCTTCGGGCCGTCGAGCTCGACCTCGGCGATGTCGAGCGGCTGTCCGGCGTCGAACGCCACCGCGGCGCGGGTTCTCATCGTGTCACCTCCCTGTTGTTCCTGTCTGCCGGCGGGCGCCCGACGGCCCGGCGCCCATGGAAAGCGCCGCGCGCCCGTCAATGCAATGGCCGCGACCCCGGGCTCAGGGCGCGATCTGGAACGTCCCCTCGACCTCGACGCTGGCGCCGAGCGGCAGGGCGGCGACGCCGACCGCCGCGCGGGCGTGCTGGCCGACCTCGCTCCCGAACACCTCGACCATCAGGTCCGAGGCGCCGTTGATCACCTTCGGCTGGCCGGTGAAGCCGGGGGCGGAGGCCACGAACCCGCCGAGACGGATGCAGGCCCTGACCCGGCCGAGGTCGCCCGCGCAGGCGGCGGCGAGCTGGGCAAGCAGGTTGACCGCGCAGAGCCGCGCCGCGGCCGCCCCGGCCTCGACCTCCACCCCGTCGCCCAGCAGGCCCGCCTGCGTCAGCTTGCCGTCGGCGAGCGGGAGCTGGCCGGAGACGTGCACGATGTCCCCGGCAATCCGGTAGCCGACATAGCTGGCGACGGGCTTCGGCGGGATCGGCAGGGATATGCCGAGCTCGGCCAGGCGCTGATGGGGATCGGACATGCGACGCCCTCCTGCGGGTCGTGTGAACGCGCAAGCCTAGCGTCCGATGCCGCCATCGGAAAGGCCGCTCGGCGGGCGTTCTGACGGGCCGCGCCGGACGCCGTCGGCCGAAGAGCGCGAGGCGCCACGGCCTGCACGCCGCCGGAGTGTCGCGAACTGCCTTGACTTGAGAGTGAAGCCTCTCGCCTTATCCCGCTGATTCCCTGTATAGTCCGGCGGTTGGCGCGTGATTCGGCGGGCCGGCACTAGCAGAGCGGTGGGGCGCTCGTCAGGAAGTCGGGTGCATGCGATGGGGCTCATTTCGGCGTTTCTCCGCGACGAGCGCGGATCTTACACGATCGAATTCTGCCTCTGGATCCCGATGTTCCTGTTCTTTCTGGCAGCGACCGTCGATGCCAGCCTGCTCTACCTGACCCACAACAACATGTGGAACGCCGCGCGGGACGCGGCGAGGCGTGCGAGCACCGGCGAGCTCGAGGACTACGACGCCATCAGGAACCACCTCGAGGGGACGCTGCTGCTCGGCGGCACGCGCTACTTCCTGCCGCCGGGGCAGGGCATCGACGAAGCCAATAAGGAGGTGACGGTCGCGATCCAGACGCAGGTCGGCGACGCGAGCCTGTTCAACATATTCGGCTGGGTCGGCTGGTGGTTCGGCTCCTACAGCCCCGGCGAGGAAGGCTACGCCTGCAACAACGACGGCAACATCATGGGCTGCGCGCTGCACGCCGAGGTGCGAATGGCGCTCGAGCCGCAGCTGGCGAGCGGCACCTGATCCGGGGCCCGACGCTTTCGACGCCTCACGGTCTGCCGACTGCAGCCACCACGTAGTTGACCGACAGATCGCTCGGCGACAGGCGCCAGGTCCACTCCAGCGGATCGAAGACGAAACCCTTGCGGTCGACCGGCTCGAGGCCGGCCTCTGCGATCAGCGCGTGAAGCTCGTCCGGCGTCAGGAACCGATCCCAGTCGTGCGTGCCGCGCGGCAGCCAGCCGAGCACGCGCTCGGCCGCGACGACGCCCAGGAGCCAGCTTCTGGACGTCCGGTTCAGGGTCGAGACCAGCAGCAGCCCGCCGGGCGCGAGCAGGCGCGCCGCCGTCGCGACATGCGCCGCCGGATCGGGCACGTGCTCGATCACCTCGAGGTCGAGCACGACGTCGAACGTCTCGCCCGCGTCGGCCAGCGTCTCGGCAAGACCCGCGCGATAGTCGATGTCGAGGCCGGCCTGACGGCCATGCAGCCGCGCGACCGCGATGCTCTCGGCCGCGGCGTCGACGCCCGTCACCCGGGCGCCGAGGCGCGCCATCGGCTCCGCCATCAGCCCGCCGCCGCATCCGATGTCGAGCACGCGGAGCCCCTCGAGCGCCCGCGGACGCCGGCGGTCGCGGCCGTGCTGCGCCGCGATCTGCCGGACGGCATAGTCGAGCCGGCAGGGGTTCATGGCGTGCAGCGGCCGGAACTTGCCCTCCGGGTCCCACCACTCGGCCGCCATCGCCTCGAACTTGGCGATCTCGGCCGGATCGGCGGCGCCCGCGTGCGGCCCTGCTGCCATCTCGTCCCTCGCGCGGCTTGATTGCTCCGGCCTTCGTGACATAGTGCGAGGCGGACGGAAGCGCCATTGCCGGCGCTCGGGGCACGCGCCGCGGTGCGGCAGGAAGAGGCGACCGGCCAGTGGATTCGAGGCGCGCGCAGTCCCGGCTCTACCCGCAGATCGAGCCTTACCGGAGCTTCCAGCTCGAGGTCTCGGCCGGGCACTCGCTCTATGTGGAGCTCTGCGGCACCGCCGGCGCAAAGCCGGTCGTCGTTCTCCACGGCGGTCCCGGCGCCGGCTCGAGCCCGTTCATGCGCCGCTTCTTCGATCCCGCGCGCTACCAGATCGTGCTGTTCGACCAGCGCGGCGCCGGCCGCTCGCGACCGGCCGGACGGCTCGACGCCAACACCACCTGGGACCTCGTCGAGGACATCGAGCGGCTGCGCAGGCATCTGAGGATCGCGCGCTGGCAGGTGTTCGGCGGCTCGTGGGGCTCGATGCTGGGACTGCTCTACGCGCAGGCGCATCCCGAGCGGGTGAGCGAGCTCGTGCTGCGCGGCCTCTTCACGATGACGGAGGGAGAGCTCGACTGGTTCTACCGCGGCGGCGCCGCGCGGTTCTATCCCGAGGCCTGGGCCGAGTTCCTGAAACCGCTGCCGAAGGCCGAGCGCGACGACCCGATCGCCGCCTACTACCGCCGCCTGACCAGCGACGATGCCGACGAGCGCACGCGCGCCGCCCGCCCCTGGGTCCGGTGGGAGACGGCGACCGCGGCGCTGCGCCCGGCGCGCGCGGGCCTCGTCGATGCCAGCCACGCCGTCGCCTTCGCCCGGATCGAGGCGCATTTCTTCGTCCACAACGGCTGGCTCGAGCGCGACGACCACATCCTCGCCGGCATGCACCGCATCGCCGACGTGCCGGGGGTGATGGTGCAGGGGCGCTACGACATGATCTGCCCGCCCCACACGGCGGTCGCGCTCGGCCGGGCCTGGCCTGCCGGCAACCTGAGGCTGGTCGACGACGCAGGCCACGCGCTGTCCGAGCCGGGCATCGCCGCCGAGCTCCTGCGCGCGACCGACACCTTCGCGATCGCCGGATAAACCTTCGCGCCGTCCTGCCCGCGATCCTCAGGCGGCCCGGCGAAAGCCATTGCCGCCGGCGTTCTTCGCCTCGTGGAGCGCCCGGTCCGCCCTCTCGACCATCTCGTCGGCGTTCGCCCCGGGCGTGTCGGTCAGCGCGAGGCCGACGCTGGCGCTGAGGGTGACCGGCGCGCGGCCCAGGTCGAGGACGAGAAGGAGGGACCGCCCGAACGCAAGTGACCGCCCCCGGGTACAGGGGCGGCCACCCACGCATCACTTTACAGGTGTAAGCATGCAAGCAGTGACGACCGGCACCGGGGAACGGCACCGCCCGTCACTTCCACTATACAGTAATTGCAGGGCGAGAAAGGGCGATTCGGGCCGTTTCCGGCACGAATGTCCGCATTTCTTGGCGAAGATCGTCGAGGGAAGGCAGCCGAGGACGCCCCGGCTCATCCGGCGGGGCGGCGACGGAGCCACAGCGAGGTCTCGCGCGCCCCCTCGGGCAGCGGCAGGGCGGCGATGCAGGGGCGGCTTGCCGCGCCCATGCGGGTCACCGCGTAATGGCTCGAGAACACGACGTCGAAGGCGCCGCCCAGAAGCCAGCCGGCGAGCGCGTTCTGCTCGTTGTAGCCGCGCCAGGCCCAGTCGGCGGGATAGGGGTCCGGCAGCAGGATGTCGTGCAGGTGGACGAGCACGCCGGGGGCGAGCACCGGAAGCAGGCGGTTCAGCACGATGTCGACGTCGGTGCCCGGCATCACGAGGTGCGAGCTGTCGAAGAAGGCGACGTCGCCGGGGCCGAGCGCCTGGAAGAGCCGCGCGTCGTCGGGCCCGAGCACCCGCTCGTGCCACCGGTCGGCCGCGCCCCGGATCGCCGCCCTCGGCGCCGGATCGATGCAGGTGAGCGACCCGCCGCCACCCGCCTTCAACCCTGCCGCGAGAAACCGGGTCGAGTGGCCCGAGCCGACCTCGACGATGCGTCTCCCCGCCTGCGCCGCGAGCGTGTAGGCCGCCGCGCCGTCGAGCCGCGGGAACCACTGCTGCTCCCAGCGCGGGCGCGGGGCGGGACCGGCGAAAGCGGCGAGCTGCGCCCGCCGCTCCTCCATGGCCTCCAGCACACCCTCCATCGCCGGCTCCGCTGCCTGCATCAGCGCCTCGAGCGCGGGGTAGGAGCCCGGCTGCTCCAACCGGTCCGCATAGCGGTAGGGCAGGAAGAAGCCCTGGGCGCGGAGCCCGAAGAGCGTCTCGGCGCCCATGCGGAGGCGCCGGAGCCTGGTGCGCGCGCTCATGCGCCGCTCCGCGCCGCGGAAAGGCTCCAGCCCGGAGGCCGTGCGAGAGCCGGACGGTCGGGCACGGACATGGCGCCTCCTCGGGACGCTGGAAGACCGGCCCGAGGAGGGCACAGCCGCGCCCCCGGCGCAACGGCCGCGGCGTTGCGGCCCCGGGGAAGCGTCGCTACAACGGGCGCCGGACCCGCCCCCGCATGAACCTCCGGAGAGCCCGCCCGATGTCGAAGATCAAGGTCGAGAATCCTGTCGTCGAGCTGGACGGCGACGAGATGACCCGGATCATCTGGGACTTCATCAAGCAGAAGCTGATCCTGCCCTATCTCGACATCGACCTGAAGTACCACGACCTCGGCATCGAGGAGCGCGACCGCACCGAGGACCAGATCACGATCGACGCGGCGAACGCGATCAAGGAGCACGGCGTCGGCGTCAAGTGCGCGACCATCACCCCCGACGAGGCCCGGGTCGAGGAGTTCGGGCTGAAGAAGATGTGGCAGAGCCCCAACGGCACGATCCGCAACATCCTCGGCGGCGTGATCTTCCGCGAGCCGATCATCTGCAAGAACGTGCCCCGCCTGGTCCCTGGCTGGACCGAGCCGATCGTCGTCGGCCGCCACGCCTATGGCGACCAGTACCGCGCGACCGACTTCCGCTTCCCGGGCAAGGGCAAGCTCACGATCCGCTTCGAGCCGCAGGACGGCGGCGAGGCGATCGAGCACGAGGTGTTCGACGCGCCCGATGCCGGCGTCGCGATGGCGATGTACAACCTCGACGACTCGATCCGCGATTTCGCGCACGCGTCCTTCAACTACGGTCTCTCGCGCGGGTTCCCGGTCTATCTCTCGACCAAGAACACGATCCTCAAGGCCGATGACGGCCGCTTCCGCGACCTGTTCCAGGAGATCTTCGACGCCGAGTTCAAGGATGCGTTCGAAAAGATGGGCCTGACCTACGAGCACCGGCTGATCGACGACATGGTCGCGGCCTCGCTCAAGTGGTCGGGCGGCTATGTCTGGGCCTGCAAGAACTACGACGGCGACGTGCAGTCGGACACGGTGGCGCAGGGCTTCGGCTCGCTCGGCCTGATGACCTCGATCCTGATGACCCCGGACGGCAAGGTGGTCGAGTCCGAGGCCGCCCACGGCACCGTCACTCGCCACTTCCGCCAGCACCAGCAGGGGAAGGAGACGTCCACGAACTCGATCGCCTCGATCTTCGCCTGGACCGGGGGCCTGCGCCACCGCGCCAAGCTCGACGAAAACGAAAAGCTCAGGGAGTTCGCCGAGACGCTCGAGCGCGTGGTCGTCGACACGGTCGAGTCGGGCTTCATGACCAAGGACCTGGCGCTGCTCGTCGGCCCCGACCAGAAGTGGCTGACCACGACCGGCTTCCTCGAGAAGGTCGACCAGAACCTCGACAAGGCCCTCTCCGGCTGAGCCGTCGCTGCCGTCCTTGATCGCGATCAAGGGCGCGGTCGCGGCGGGCTGGCAGGGTGGCGGCTCCGGCTTTCAAGGGAGACCGCCCGTGCGCGCCAATCGCCTCTCCATTGCCCTCGCCCTCGCGGCCGCCGGCGCCGCGAGCGCGGCCGAGCCGATCGGCCGCAGCTTCAGCCTGCCGGTGCCCGATGCCGAGCGCGGGCGAAGATTCTTCGTGCAGAAGGCCTGCGTCGTCTGCCACTCGGTGAACGGCGTCGGCGGCACGATCGGGCCCGCGCTCGACGCCTCCGAGCCCGCGGGCGTGTTCGATCCGATCGACTTCGCCGCCCGGATGTGGCGCGGCGCCGGGGCCATGGTGGCGCTGCAGGAGGCCGAGCTCGGCTACCAGATCGAGCTGAGCGGCGCCGATATCGCCGACCTCGCCGCCTTCGCCGAGAGCCACACCGAGCAGGAGGCCTTCACCGAGGACGAGATCCCCGAGGTCATGCGCGGCTGGACCGTCGACGACCAGGACCGGATCTATCTCGAAGGGATGGAGGAGCAGTGATGCGCATCTGGATCACCCTCACGCTCGCACTGGCCGGGCTCGCCGCCCCGGCCGCCGCCGATGCCGAGCGCGGGGCGGAGCTCGCGCGGCGCTGGTGCACCCCGTGCCACGTCGTCGCCGCCGACGAGCCCGGCGGCGATGCCGGACCCTCCTTCATGGCGATGCGCGCCGGGCGCAGCGAGCCCGGTCTCAGGGCATGGCTGTTCCAGCCGCACCCGCCGATGCCGGACCTCGCGCTGACCGCCGCCGAGATCGACGCGATCCTCGCCTATATCCGCGCCCTGCCGGCCCCCGGAAACCCGGAGGCGGAGGGGGAAGCCGCCGACAGCGAGTGATCCGGCCGCGGCCGGAGCTTCCTCAGTTGCAGGGCGGGACCGACAGGCCCTTCGGCAGCCGCGTCGCCGCGTCGCCGCAGGCGAGCGTGAGCTGGCGCTGCTCGAGCCCTTTCGCCTCCGTCAGGTCGGCGCCCGACAGGTTCGTCCGCCGCATCAGCGCCCCGTCGAGGGTCGCGCCCGAGAGGTCGGCGCCGGACAGGTCGGTGCTCGACAGCCGGGCTGCCGACAGGTCGGCATCGCGGAAGCGCGCCCCGCGGGCATCCGCCCGGTCGAGGTCGGCGCGCTCGAGCCGCGCCGCCGTGAAGTCGGCCCCCGTGAGGTCGGTGCGCTCGAGATCGGCGCCGTCCATCAGCGCCCCCGCGAAGACGGCGTTCGCCAGGCTGCTCCGCCGCAGGAAGCCGTCGCGGAGATCGGCGCCGGTGAAGTCGGCGCCCGTCAGCACCGCCTCGCCGAGATCGACCTCGCGCAGGTCCGCCTCGACGAAGCGTGCGCCGGCAAGCTCGGCCTTCTCGAGATCGGCATCGCGCATGCTCGCCTCGCTGAAATCGGCGCCGGTCAGCACCGCCTTCTCGAATTCGGCCCGCTGGAGCGTCGCCTCGCGGAAGCTGCCGTTCGGCAGGACCGCGTTCTTGAAGTCCGCCTCGCGCATCGTCGATTCGGAGAAGTCCGCGCCCTCGATCTGCGCTTCGCGGAACGAAAAGTCCTCGAGCCGGCAGTCGGGACAGCCGCCGGCCGTGACGATCTCATCCGGCGTCTGGGCTGCCGCTTCGGCCGCGAGCAGGAGCGCGGAGAGAGCGACGGCGATGGGGGGGACGTGGGGCATGAACGCCTCCTCTGGGTCCGGGCCGGCGCCATGCTGTGCGATTCCGTGCCGAGCGTCCAGCGGTCCGAGGATTCGGTCCCCGCGGCACCGGCCGAATCGGCTAGGCTCTGCGCTCCCAGCGATGGAGCGCCGATGGCCGCCGATCAAGCTGCAGGCGGGCCCGATGGGCCTGCCGTCACAGGGCCCGCGCCGCTTCGCCTCGCCCTCTGGCAGCCGGAGGCGCGGGACGAGACGCCGGCCGAGCGGCTGGCGCGGCTCGATGCGGCCATGGCGGCGCTCGACGGCGGGGCGGACCTCGTGCTGACGCCCGAGCTGTTCCTGACCGGCTACAATGCCGGCGCCGCGGCCGCGGCCGAGCGCCCCTACGGTCCCTCGGCGCGGGCCGCGGCGGCGATCGCCCGGCGCCACCGGACCGCGCTCGTGCTCGGCTACCCCGAGCGGGCGGACGACGGGGTCGCGATCAGCGCCCTCTGCCTCGGTCCGGGCGGCGAGACGCTCGCCGATTACGCCAAGCGCCGGCTGATGTCGGACGACGAGCGGGCGGCCTTCCGCCCGGGCAGCGTTCCGGGCCTGATCGAGGTCGCCGGCTGGCGCGTCGGCCTGCTGATCTGCTGGGAGGTCGTGGTGCCCGAGGACGTCCGCGCGCTGGCCCGCGCCGGCGCCGGGGCGGTCGTGGTGCCGACCGCGCTCCGCCGCCAGCGCGCGGTGGTGGCGCGTGCCGTCGTGCCCGCGCGCGCCTTCGAGAACGGGGTCGCCGTCGCCCTCGCCAACCACGCGGGGCGCGAGGGCGACTGGGACTATCTGGGCGAGAGCGTGGTGTGCGGCCCCGACGGCCGCGACCTCGCCCGCGGCGGCGCCGGCGAGGAGATGGTGCTGGCAGCGGTCGACCCCGGCGCGCCGGCCGCGGCCTGGCGCGGCGGCTGCCCGCTCGCCGAACTTGACCGGAGTCAAGGCGGCCCCGCCGCCGCAGGGGCGATGGTTGGTCACGCCCCCGTGGCTGGCGGGTGACAACGGCGGAATCCGCGGATAAATTCCCGCCGCGAGACGTGCTCCGGCGCGCAAGACGACAGGACGCTTGATGGACCATGAAGCCTTCTTCCAGCGCGAGATCGAGGGGCTCCATGCGGAGGGGCGCTACCGCGTGTTCGCCGATCTCGAGCGCCGGCGGGGCCGCTTTCCGCGGGCGGTGCGCCACGCCGGGGCGGAGACGACCCACGACGTCACCGTCTGGTGCTCGAACGACTATCTGGGCATGGGCCAGCACCCGGCCGTCCTCGCCGCCATGCACGAGGCGATCGAGCGCTGCGGCGCCGGCGCCGGCGGCACGCGCAACATCTCGGGCACGAACCACGAGCACGTGCTGCTCGAGCGCGAGCTCGCCGACCTGCACGGCAAGGAGGCGGCGCTC
>DATKCY010000197.1:0-3461 GCA_035512995.1 Thermohalobaculum sp. | reverse complement strand
GCTAGCCCGGGGCCGCCGGCTGCAGGCGGCCATCGAGGCGGATCGGCTGGACCGAGCGGGCGAGGCCCGTGGCGTTGTCGGTCTCGACGAGCGTGCCGCAGATCGTCGGGCGCGCGAGCGCGGGCTCGAACTTGCCGGTCCCCATGCCGGTCACGAAGCGCTTCAGCGGTTCGGCCTTGTCCATGCCGATGACGCTGTCGTAGTCGCCGCACATGCCGGCGTCGGTCTGGTAGGCGGTGCCGCGCGGCAGGATCATCGCGTCGGCGGTCGGCACGTGGGTGTGAGTGCCGACGACGAGCGAGGCGCGGCCGTCGCACCAGTGGCCGAGCGCCATCTTCTCCGAGGTCGCCTCGGCGTGCACCTCGACGATCACGGCGTCGGCGCCGCCCTTCAGGGGCGTCGTCTTCAGCGCCGCGTCGAGGGCCGAGAACGGGTCGTCGAACGGGCGGTTCATGAAGATCCGGCCGAGGGCCACCGCCACCAGCACCCGGCGGCCGCGGGTCGCCTCGTAGAGGCCGACGCCGCGGCCGGGGGCGCCGCGCGCGAAGTTGAGCGGGCGGAGCAGGCGCTTCTCGCGCTCGATGTGGCCCAGCATCTCCTTCTGGTCGAAGGCGTGGTCGCCGAGGGTGACGACGTCGGCGCCCGCCGCGAACAGCTCGGTCGCGATGGCGGCGGTCAGGCCGTAGCCGCCGGCCGCGTTCTCGCCGTTCACGACGACGAAATCGAGCTTCCAGTCGGCTCGGAGGCGGGGCAGCGCCTCGATCACGGCCGTGCGGCCGCCGCGCCCGACGAGGTCGCCGAGGAACAGGAGCCGCATCAGGCGGCGCCCGCGCCCGCGGGCCGGATCGGACCGGCCTCGGTCACGATCGCGTTCAGCGTCTGGTCGGTCGCGTCGGCCGGCACCTCCGGCACCTCCTGCGCCGCGTAGCCGAAGCCGACGGCGAGCGTGCGGCGCCGCTGCCGGAGCCGGTGCAGGGTGCGGTCGTAGAAGCCGCCGCCATAGCCGAGCCGGCGCCCGGCCCGGTCGAAGGCGAGGAGCGGCGCGATCAGGAGCTCGGGCTCGAGCCAGTCGCCCTCCTCCGGCACGAACGCTCCGAACGGCCCCTCGACCATCGGCGACCGCGTCGTCCATTCGCGGAAGCGGAGCGGCAGGCCGCGGCCCTCGATGACCGGAACGCAGAGACGGTGGCCCGCCGAGATCAGCGAGTCCATCAGCGGCGTCGGGTCGAGCTCGGTCCGGATCGGCCGGTAGCCGGAGATCACGGCGGCGCCGGTGTGGAGCCGGAGCGCCCGGAAATGCTCGGCCGCGGCCTCGGCGGCGCTGCCGTCGTCGGCCGCGCGCGCCGCGCGGCGGGCGGCGAAGCTGGCCCGCCTGAGGGCCGCCTTGGCGTGGGCGAGGTCATCGGTCATGGCGCCCGCCTAGCCGGTGGCGGCGGCGGCGGCAAGCCCGTTCAGCGCCGGCCCTGGCCCGCCATTGCACGCGTGCAAGGGAAGTCAAGTTATTGAAAAGACGCCGTCCCGCGATTCTGTTTACCTCTCGGTAAGCGTTCAAGGCGGACCCCGCCACCGCCGAGCCCGCGGCGACCGCGCGGCGGGCTGAAGCCCGCCCTGCGGTTCGATGTGCGAGCGGGTGGCGGGCCCGTCGCGACCGTGGAGGGATCAGATCCTCGCGAGCCTGGATAACCAGGTGGGCGCCGGATGCGCGAGACCACGGTCAAGCGCAGAGCCAGCTCCCGCGAGAAAACTTAGGCCACCAGGATTCTGACCTCGCACGGGAAGGACAGCACCCGCCGACGCCGAACATAGTCCGCGGAACGCCGGGCGCAATCCCCGCGGGCGACAGGGCTCAGCGCCTGGCGCGCCCGTTGCCGTCCCTGGCACCGGCCGCCAGCGCCTCGGCGCGCTGCGCGAGCGCCGACAGCCGCTCGGCAAGCTCGGCCTCGCGGGCGCCGCCGCCGCCGCCGGCCTGGGCCAGCTCGGCCTCCAGCTCCTCGATCCGCTTCTCGGCCTCGTAGAGCCGGTCGGCGACCATCAGCGCGCTCATCAGCATCAGCCGGTCATTCGCCATGGGCTGGCGCCCGCGCGACAGCGCGTTCGCCTCGGCATCGATCAGGTGGGCCAGCCCCGTCAGGTGCTGCTCCTCGCCCGGACCGCAGATCAGGCGATAGTTCCGGCCGGCGACGTCGACGGAAATCTCAGGCATTCGTCTTGCTCTCCTCGTGCACGATGCCGCGAAGGTCCGAGAGGGCGTTGCGCACCGCGTCGGCGGCTTCGGCCCGGAGGCGCGCGTCCTCCTCCGATGCCGAGCGGAGCGTCTCGACCTCGTCCCGCAGGCGATCGCGCTCGGCGCGCAGCTCCTCGAGCTCGGCCGTCAGTGCCTGCCTGCCGTTCTGCGTCTCCGCGCTCGCCGCGGCGGCGCGATCGAGCGCCGCCTCGAGCTCGGCGAGCGCGCTTTCGATGTCGGGCATCGTGCGTATCCTCCCCGTCTCCCCCAAAAGCCGATGGCCGCCCGCCACCGTCGCAACGCAATGCGGCTCCGGCGAATCACTGCCAGCCTTGCACCCCTGCTGCCCCCAGTATGCGGCGTGGGCCGGCACTTGCAACGCGCCCCCCATCCCCCAACGGCAATTCGCTTTCGCGGCGCCGCGGCGACGGGGTTGACCCCCTCGGGCCCGGTGAGCATTGTCGCGCCACCGATTTTCGCCCCGCCCTGCGCGCGCCTGCGCGCGGTCCCGGGGCCATTCTCCCGAGGTCAGTCTTGAAGTTCGAGAAGATGCAGACCGCCGACCCTCGCCGCTTCGTCATGGCGGCGGCGCTGAGGGTCCTGGCGCTCGACGCCGTGCAGGCCGCGAACTCCGGCCACTCCGGCATGCCGATGGGCATGGCCGACATCGCGACCATGCTGTTCGACAGGCACCTGAAGTTCGACCCCGGCAGCCCCGGCTGGCCCGACCGCGACCGCTTCGTGGTGTCGAACGGGCACGGCTCGATGCTGCTCTACGGGCTCCTGCACCTGAGCGGCTACGAGGAGATGACGCTCGACGAGTTGCGCAACTTCCGCCAGCTCGGCGCGCGCACGGCCGGCCACCCGGAATACGGCCACGCGGGCGGGATCGAGACGACGACCGGGCCGCTCGGCCAGGGGCTCGGCAACGCGGTCGGCATGGCGATCGCCGAGACCTCGATGGCCGCCCGCTTCGGCAGCGATGCGGTCGACCACCGCACCTGGGTCGTCGCCGGCGACGGTTGCCTCATGGAGGGCATCAGCCAGGAGGCGATCACGCTGGCGGGCCGGCTGCAGCTCGCGAAGCTCTGCGTGATCTGGGACAACAACGGCATCACGATCGACGGCGAGCTCGACCTCGCCGACCGCACCGACCAGGTCGCCCGCTTCGCCGCCGCGGGCTGGGCCGTGCGCGAGATCGACGGCCACGCGCCGGAGGAGATCGACGCAGGCCTCG
>DATKCY010000196.1:0-8403 GCA_035512995.1 Thermohalobaculum sp. | reverse complement strand
CGAAGTCATCCCTATATCCGTGAATATGAGGAAATGACCTTTCGCCAAGAGACCTGCGGTATTCCTTGATTATTGTTTCCCAAGGGATTGAGAAAAAGTCGCTGCTTCCAAAAATCATTATGCCAACAGGGTGAAATTTACTTAAAGTAAATATCTTGCTAGCGCCGTGGAACACCTTTTCTTGCCCTGGCAATCCGGTCGTGAGAGCGCTGTCCGCTGCAAGCGCCAAACTCGACCGATTGAGAATTGCGACTTCAGCGGTCACTTTTGCCAGCGCGCAGCCGCCGCTCTCCGGGCTATCGCTTTCCGTTCCTCAGCAGAAAGCCGTTCGGCTCGCGCCTTTCCGCCCTTCAACCCACCGAGCCGCCCAAGTTCCGAGGCCGCCCGATCCTTGCCGTCGTCCGGCGCCTCGTCCTCGGCTTCCCCCGTCGCCACGTCCACGATGAACTTGGCGAGCTGGTTCGCGTCGCGCGGGCGTTTGGCTTTCCGATCGGTCATGGTATCAATGTGGCACTTGAGGCGAGCAGATCCAAGCGAATGAGGCTGGCATGGATACGAAGAAGAGAAGGGGCCTTGGCGTCGGGAAGCGAGAGACCTCGGACCGAGTGTCGAGGATCGCATCGAAGGGCTTGCGCGGCGAGCCGCTTACGAAGGGCCAGGTCAGGAGTCTTGCCGGGTCGGTGTTGAGCCAGGACGAGACGAAGGGGCCGCGGAAGAAGCCGTAACCTCGCGCAGCGGCACCAGGCGGGTGACGCATCGGGCGGGGATGCGGATGACACCGGACGCTTGAGCGCGATCTGGATTGTCCAGATCGCCGACGTTCGGCGCCAGCGCCTTCACGTCCGGGCCGTCGTGAACCAACCATCCGACTGATGCGCATGAGACAATCCGTGGCTCGCCCAAGTCCGTCAGATACGCCCACCCCGGCACCGGCTGGGCGCTATCCTCCCACTCGACCAACACGAGCGGGCAGCCGTCGTCAAGATCGGTCATTTTCAAACTGACCCACTACCAGCCGGCGGCGGGGTTTGACCGCTCCCCTCCGGCCCTCTAGGTCTGGGCACGATTCCACCCAGAGGGAGAAACGCAGATGCTGAGAGCACTCGCCATCGTGGCCGGCCTGCTCCTGACCGTCAGCACACCGGAGGCCAATGCCGTGGAGATCGAGGATCCCGAGAACACGCTCATCATCGAACTGAAGGACGGCGAGGTCGTCGTCGAGCTGATGCCCGACATCGCGCCCAACCACGTCGAGCGCGTGAAGCGGCTGGCGCGCGAGGGCGCCTACGACAATGTCGCCTTCCACCGCGTGATCGACGGCTTCATGGCGCAGACCGGCGACGTGCAGTTCGGCGACCTGGAGGACGACTTCCGGCCGAACCGCGCCGGCACCGGCGGCTCCTCGCTGCCCGACCTCGAGGCCGAGTTCTCGGACGTTCCGTTCGAGCGCGGGGTGCTGGGAATGGCGCGCTCGCAGAGCCCCGACTCGGCCAACAGCCAGTTCTTCATCACGTTCGACGACGCGTCGTTCCTGAACAACCAGTACACGGTCTTCGGCCGCGTGATCGGCGGCATGGAGCACGTCGACACCATCAAGCGCGGCGAGCAGGCGCAGAACGGAAGCGTGACGGGCACGCCCGACCGCATGGTCTCGGTCCGGGTCGCCGCCGACCGGTAGCGGCCGGGCGGGCGGCGCCGCCCGGCGCTCCCGATCATGTGAGACGATATGAGCGGCGGGGCCGGTGGTCCCGCCGTTACTCTCTCGTGCAGCCACCTGACCCGAGGAGACACCCGATGCCCGGCACGGCCCGCGCCCGCGTGTGCCTGGCCGCTCAGCCGCGTCGCCGAGAAGGGCAAGATTGAGGAGGCGGGGGTGCGCATCACGTGCGGGACGCCGAGACCGGTCGGCGGGTGCCGCACGAGGTGACCTTCGCGTTCGCCTTCCACGCCTTCGAGCCCGACGGCACCTGGATGATGGGCGACTGGCGCCCGCCGTCCTGACCGGGACGCGCCGCCGCCCGGCTGACGGGACTGGATTCGGCGACGGCACCGGCTTAGACGCGGCGCCCATGCGCCTCTCCGACTTCGACTTCGAGCTGCCCGACGAGCTGATCGCGCTCCGCCCCGTGCGGCCGCGGAGCAGCGCGCGGCTGCTCGTGGCCGAGGGCGACCGCACCCGGCACGCACGGGTGCGCGACCTGCCGGATTTCCTGCGCCGCGGCGACATGCTGGTCTTCAACGACACGCGCGTGCTGCCGGCCCGGCTGACCGGCGAGCGCCACCGGCCCTCGCCGCACGGGGCCGGGGTCGCGCGGATCGAGGTGACGCTGGTCGAGCGCCGGGGCGAGCGGGTCTGGCACGCGCTGCTCCGCCCGGCCCGGCGGCTCCGCGCGGGCGAGACGATCCGGTTCGGCGGCGGGCTCTCGGCCAAGGTGGCGACGGCGCCCGAGGCCGGCGCCGCGGACCTCCGCTTCGACCGGGCGGGGGCGGACCTCGACGAGGCGCTCGCGGCGGCGGGGGTGATGCCGCTGCCGCCCTACATCGCCCAGCGCCGCGCCGCCGACGCGCAGGACGCGGAGGACTACCAGACCGTGTTCGCGGCCCGGCCCGGCGCGGTCGCGGCGCCGACCGCCGCGCTCCACTTCGACGAGACCCTTCTGGGGGCGCTGGCCGAGACCGGGGTGCTCTCGGCCCGGCTCACGCTCCATATCGGCGCCGGCACCTTCCTGCCGGTAAAGGTCGACGACATCGCCGAGCACCGGATGCACGCCGAGTGGGGCGAGATCGGCAGCGCCGCGGCCGGGGCGATCAATGCCGCGCGCGCGGCCGGCGGGCGGGTGATCCCGGTCGGCACGACCGCCCTTCGCCTGCTCGAGAGCGCGGCCGACGCCTCCGGACGCCTGGTCCCGTGGACCGGCGAGACCGACATATTCATCACGCCCGGCTACCGCTTCCGCGCGATCGACGGGCTGATGACGAACTTCCACCTGCCGCGCTCGACGCTGCTGATGCTCGTCTCGGCGCTGATGGGGCGCGAGCGGATGCTGGGGCTCTATGCCGAGGCGATCGAGCGCCGGTACAGATTCTTTTCCTACGGCGACGGCTCGCTCCTTTTCCCGGGCTGAGCGGCGCACCACTTAGCTTGCCCGCGACAGAAACTGCCGCGCAGAGGCATGAGCGCGCGTGCACGCCGGAGCACAGTGCGCGGCGGGTCGGGGGAGAGCGGGTGCACTGATGTTCATGGCGATGAAGATGTCCTGGGCGCTTCTGCTCGGCATGTTCCTGCTGATGCTCGGCAACGGCATGCAGGGCACGGTGCTCGGCGTGCGCGGCACGCTCGAGAGCTTCGACGCGACCACGATGGGCTTCGTGATGGCCGGCTACTTCGTCGGCTTCATCGGCGGCTCGCAGACGGCGCCGTGGCTCTTGCGCCGGGTCGGCCACGTCAGGGTCTTCGCGGCGCTCGCCTCGCTCGTCTCGGCCGCGTTCATCCTCTTCCCGGTGGTCGTCGAGCCGGCCGCCTGGTTCGTTCTGCGCATCATCATTGGCTTCTGCTTCTCGGGCCTCTACGTGGTCGCCGAGAGCTGGCTGAACAACAGCACGACCAACGACAACCGCGGGCGGACGCTCTCGGCCTACATGATCGTGCAGATGCTCGGCATCATCGTTGCGCAGGGGCTCCTGAACGTCGGCGATCCGGGCGGCTACGAGCTGTTCGTGATCATGAGCGTCGCCGTGTCGATCGCCGTCACGCCGATGCTGCTGACGGTGCAGCCGGCACCGGTGTTCGAGACGACGCGGCGGATGTCGCTGAAGGCGCTGTTCCGCGCCTCGCCGCTCGGCTGCGTCGGCGCATTCGCGCTCGGCGCCGTGTTCTCGTGCCTCTGGGGGATGTCGGCCGTCTACGGCTCGGCGCGCGGGCTGACGACGACCGAGGTGTCGATCTTCATCGGCGCGATCTACACCGGCGGGCTCGTGCTGCAGTACCCGATCGGCTGGGCCTCGGACCGCATGGACCGGCGCCACCTCATCGCGGCGCTGACGGCGATGGGCGCGGCCTCTGCCCTGTTCGGCGCGGTCGCGGGCGGGGCGTTCCCGCTCCTGGTGTTCGCCGCCTTCCTGCTCGGCGGCGTCGCCAACCCGCTCTATTCGGTCGTCATCGCCCACACCAACGACTTCCTCGACAACGAGGACATGGCCTCGGCCTCGGGCGGGCTGATCTTCCTGAACGGCATCGGCGCCTCGGGCACGCCGATCCTGGTCGGCTGGCTGATGGACGCCTTCGGCACCGAGACCTTCCTCGTTTTCATCGCGTCGGTGATGGCGGCAATCGCGGCCTATGCCGCCTACCGCATGACCGTGCGCTCGGCGAAGCCGGCCGATGAGACCGGGCCGTGGGCGCCCTACGGTCCCGTCGCCACCCGCGTCACGGCCGGGATCGCGCAGGACTGGGTGATCGAGAAGGCGGGAGGGGACGACGCCGCGGACGCGCCCGCCGGCGCGGAACCCGCGGTCGTGGCGGCCCGTTGAGAAGCAGGGGCGCACCGGGGCGGAGGCACGCGATGACGACGAGGAGCGCGGACCAGATCGAGGAGATCCTCCGGCTCTGGCTCGACGAGGTCGGGCCGAAGGGCTGGTACGAGCGGTCGGTCGAGGTCGACAAGCGGGTCACGGAGGGCTACCGCACGCTCTGGGCCAAGGCGGTGCGCGGCGACCTCGACCACTGGATGCTGACCCCGCGGGGGGCGCTCGCGCTCCTGATCCTGCTCGACCAGTTCCCGCGCAACATGTTCCGCGGCAGCGCCGACGCCTTCGTGGGCGACGATCACGCGCGGGCGATGGCGAAGCTGGCGGTCGTCCGCGGCCACGATCTCGCGATTCCGGAGCCCGCGCGCCAGTTCTTCTACCTGCCGCTGATGCATTCCGAGGCGCTGGCCGACCAGGAGCAGTGCGTCCGGCTGGTCAAGCTGCGCCTGCCCGAGTCGGGACAGGACAACCTGGACCACGCGGTCAGGCACCGCGAGGTCATCCGCCGCTTCGGCCGCTTCCCGAGCCGCAATCGGTCCCTCGGCCGGCGCGACACCGAGGCCGAGCGCCGCTATCGCGAGCAGGGCGGCTACATGAGCGGCGCCGGGGCGCCCGCCCCGGCCTGACGGCCCGCCGCTACTCGTTCGCCTCGAAGGTGGCGGGGCGCGTCATCGTCATGCCCTGCGCCTGCCACTGGAACTGGCCGTAGAGGTAGCCGTCGTGCGCGGCGACCAGCCGGAAGGTGAGCGCGAGCGGGTGCCCCTCGGCCGAGCGGCCCGTGCCCTCGCCCACGAGCCGCGGCAGGTCGCTCACATCGCAGCCGAGCACGAGCCCGAGGTCGTCGCTCGAGACATGCGCCATGCCCTTCTCGGTGCTCCACCGCCAGTCCGGCTCGGCCGACCCGGCAAAGCGCAGCGTCACGTCAATGTTCGGCGCGTCGAGCGCCAGCGACTCGCCGATCGCCGCCATCGTGCCCTGAAGCACGTCCTCCGTCGGCATCGGGATCGACGGCGCGCCGGGCGCCTGCAGGAGCGATGCGCCGAGGGTGATCGTGTAGCTGCCGGCAAGATCCTCGTAGGCGAGCACCCGGTCGCAATTCTCCGCGCGGTCGTCCTCGTCCTGCGCCCAGAGCGGCGAGGCGGCGAGGAGGGCGGCGGCGAGAAACGCGGCAGCGGTCGTCAGGCGCGGCAGGGTCATGGGTGGTCCCCTCTTCCAGTCCGAGCTGGGTCGCAGCGTAGCGCGGAACGCGAGCGCGCGGGCCGCCGCGAAGAGCGGAGACGCGCGTCCGAATAGCGACGCGCGCCGCGGCTGACAGCCCGGCGGGACTGCGATCCAGGCCGGTTCCGCCTGGCCCGGCCTTTAGTCCCGTGCCCGGGAGGCCGCACGCAGACGCGCGGCGGAGCGGGCGAGGTCCTCAACCCGCTGCCAGTCGCCGGCCGCGACCGGTCCGGCCGGAGCGACCCAGGAGCCGCCGACGGCCAGCACGTTCGGAAGGGCCAGATAGTCGGGGGCATTGCCGGCGCCGATGCCGCCGGTCGGGCAGAAGCGGAGGTGGCGGAGCGGCGCCACCCACGCCTTCAGCACCGCCGCGCCCCCCGCGGCCTCGGCCGGGAAGAACTTCAGGATCTCGAAGCCCTGCTCGGCCGCGGTCAGCGCCTCGGTCGGCGTGGCGACGCCCGGCAGGAACGGCAGGCCCGCCGACCGCGCCGCCTCGAGCAGGCGCGGCGGCGCGCCGGGCGAGACGCCGAAGCGCGCGCCCGCGGCGACCGCGGCCTCGATGTCCCGGGGCGTCAGCAGCGTGCCGGCGCCGACGACCGCGCCTTCGACCCGCGACATCGCGCGGATAGCGTCGAGCGCCGCGGGCGTCCGCAGGGTCACCTCGAGCGCGGGCAGGCCGCCGCGGACCAGCGCCTCCGCCAGCGGCACGGCCTGCTCCGCATCCTCGACCGTCAGCACCGGCACGACCGGCGCCAGGGCCAGCAGCTCGGCGACGCCCATGCCGCCGCGGCCGGTCATGGCGCCCAGTGAACCTCGACGCCGCCCGGGGCGTCGAGGATCGCGCGCACCGGCGCCTCCTCCGGCGGCAGGCCCGCCGCCTTTTCCAGCGCCGCGAGCTTCGCCGCGCCGCGGATCAGCAGGTAGCGGTGGGCGGCGCCGGCCAGCAGCGGCGCCGACAGCGTCAACCGCGGCTCCTCCGCCCCGGGCGCGCGGACCACGACCACCGGCGCCTCGCCGGCGAGGGCGGCGGCGAGCCCGGTCGAGCCGGGGAAGAGCGAGGCGGTATGCATGTCCTCCCCCATCCCGAGCACGACGACGTCGAGCGGCAGCACGATCTGCCCGATCGCGCGGGCGGCCGCGGAAACCCCGTCCTCGGGCTCGGCCCGGCCAGCGTAGAGCGGCACGAACTCGGCTCCCGCAGCGGCGCCCCTGAAGAGCGTGCGCGCCAGCATCCCCTGATTCGAGCGCGGATCGCTCGTCGGCACCCAGCGCTCGTCGGTCAGCGTGACGCCGACCCGCTCCCAGTCGATCGGCGCCTGGCCGAGGTCGCTCAGGAACGCCTCCGGCGTGCTGCCGCCGGGCACCGCCAGCCCGGCGCGGCCGCTGTCGGAAATCGCCTGCGCCAGCCGATCTGCGACGATAGCGGCGAGCTTCGTCGCCATCTCGCCGGCGCTCGCGTGGCGGACCACGTTGACGCTCATCCCGCGATCTCCCGCCAGCGGCGGCCGTCTCGGTGCATCAGCATCAGCGCCTCCTCTGGCCCCGAGGAGCCGATGTCGTAGCCGTGCACGCGGTCGCCGCGCTCCTCCCACTCGGCGATGATCGGGTCGACCCAGGCCCACGCCGCCTCGACCTCGTCGCCGCGCATGAACAGCGTCTGGTTGCCGCGGATCACGTCCATGACCAGCCGCTCGTAGGCGTCGGGCATGCGCATGTCGCTCGCCTCGAGCTTCTCGGCGAAGGTCATGTCGAGGTCGGCGCCGGTCAGCCGCATGCCGCCCGGCCCCGGGTCCTTGACCGTCATGGAGAGCTGGATTCCCTCGTCCGGCTGGAGCCGGATCGCCAGCACGTTCTGCCGCCGCTCGCCGCTCGCGTCGGGGAAGACGGTGTGCGGCGGCTCGTGGAAGGCGACCGCGATCTCGGAGACGCGGGCGCGGAGCCGCTTGCCGGTGCGGAGGTAGAACGGCACGCCCGACCAGCGCCAGTTCGCGATCTGGGTGCGCAGCGCCACGTAGCTCTCGGTCCCGCTGCCGGGGACGCCCGCGTCCTCGGCATAGCCCGGCTGGCCGTTGCTCGCGCGGTACTGGCCGCGGACCAGGTCGCGCCCGCCGCGGGGCGGGGCGAGGGCGCGGAGCACCTTGACCTTCTCGTCGCGCACCGCGTCGGCGTCGAACTGCGCCGGCGGCTCCATCGCGGTCAGGCAGAGGAGCTGAAGCAGGTGGTTCTGCACCATGTCGCGCATCGCGCCGACGCCGTCGTAGTACTCGGCCCGGCCCTCGATGCCGACGCTCTCGGCGACCGTGATCTGCACGTGCTCGACGTGGTGCGCGTTCCAGAGCGGCTCGAACAGCGCGTTGGCGAAGCGCAGCACCATCAGGTTCTGCACCGTCTCCTTCCCGAGATAGTGGTCGATCCGGTAGATCTGGCTCTCCTCGAACACCTCGCCGACGGCGTCGTTGACCTCGCACGCCGAGGCAAGGTCGTGGCCAATCGGCTTCTCGATGATCACCCGGGTCTTCGGCGTCACCAGGAGCTCTTCGCCGAGCCGCGCCGAGATCGTGCCGAACAGGGTCGGGTCGACGGCGAGGTAGAAGGCGCGGATGCGGTCCTTGCCGTCCTCGAGGATGGCGGCGAGGTCGTTCCAGCCGGCCTCGGACT
>DATKCY010000195.1:0-11236 GCA_035512995.1 Thermohalobaculum sp. | reverse complement strand
AGCTCAGGGCGAACGAGCTGGCGCTCGAGCAGGCGAAGGAAGAAGCCGAGGCCGCCAGCGAGGCGAAGTCGCAGTTCCTGGCGAACATGAGCCACGAGATCCGCACGCCGCTCAACGGCCTGATCGGCATGACCGGCCTGCTGCTCGACACCGGGCTCGCGCCCCGGCAGCAGGCCTACGCCAGGGCCGCGGGGGAATCGGCCGAGGCGCTGCTCGACGTGGTCGACAGCGTGCTGGATTTCGCCAAGATCGAGGCCGGCAAGGTCGAGATGGAGGCCGTGGACTTCGACCTCTGCGACGTGGTGGAGGCCGCCGCCGGCATGGTGGCCGTGCGCGCGGCGGCGAAGGGCGTCGAGGTCGCGTGCATCGTTGACCACGGCCTGCCGGGCCGGCTCAGCGGCGATCCCGCGCGCATTCGGCAGGTGCTGGTCAACCTCGCGGCCAACGCCGTCAAGTTCACCGAGGAGGGCGAGGTCGTGCTGCGGGCACGGCAGCAGAGCCGGGAGAACGACACACTGACGGTCCGCTTCGAGGTCAGCGACACCGGCATCGGCGTCTCGCCGGAGACGCGGTACCGGCTGTTCCAGGCGTTCAGCCAGGCCGACGTCTCGACCACGCGCAAATACGGCGGCACGGGCCTCGGCCTCGCCATCT
The DNA here is from genome assembly GCA_035512995.1 of Thermohalobaculum sp. Taxonomy (GTDB): domain Bacteria; phylum Pseudomonadota; class Alphaproteobacteria; order Rhodobacterales; family Rhodobacteraceae; genus Thermohalobaculum. The sequence goes on along the minus strand of DATKCY010000195.1, from coordinate 10,582 downwards.
CGGCGCAGCTCGTCAGCCTGATGGGCGGCGAGATGGGCGTCGACAGCGAGGAAGGCCAGGGCAGCACCTTCTGGTTCACTGTGCCGCTGCAAGCCGCCACCGAGCGGAGGCCGGAACGGCGGGACCTCAGCGGCCTGCGCATGCTGGCCGTCGACGACAACGCGGTGAACCGCGCGATCCTGCACGAGCACATCGTCGGCTGGGACATGCGCAACGGCACCGCCGCGTCCGGGCCGCAGGCGCTCGAGATGCTGCGCGCCGCTGCAGGGCGAGGCGAGGCCTACGACGTCGCGATCCTCGACATGCACATGCCGGAAATGGACGGCCTGGCACTGGCCCGCGAGATCCGCGCGGACCCGGCGATCGCCGGAACCCGGCTGATCCTGCTGAGCTCGATCGACGAGGACCTGCTCTCGGCCGCGGCCGAGGCCGGGATCGACGCGGTGCTGACCAAGCCGGCGCGCCAGTCCGAGCTCTACGACTGCGTGGCCCGCGTCATGGCCGCGTCCGAGCCGACGCCGCCGCGCGAGGAGTCCGACGTCGGGGAGCTGCCGAGCTCCGCCGTCCGGTGCGTGCTCGTCGCCGAGGACAACGTCGTGAACCAGCAGGTCGCGCGCGGGGTGCTGGCCTCCCTCGGCTGCGAGGCGGATGTCGTCGCGAACGGCCGCGAGGCGGTGGAGGCGTTCGAGCACGGCGTCTACGACGCGATCCTGATGGACTGCCAGATGCCGGAGATGGACGGCTACGCCGCGGCGCGCGCGATCCGGCAGAAGGAAGCCGGCGCCGCGCACATTCCCATCATCGCCCTGACCGCCGATGCGACCAGGAGCGCCCAGGCCCGATGCTCCGCGGCCGGAATGGACGCCCTCCTGACCAAGCCGCTGCGGAGAACCGCGCTCGCAAGGATGCTGGAGCGCTGGCTGCCGAGAGAGCCAGCCGAACCGTCTGGAGACGAAACCATGCCCAACAACGAAGGGATCCTCGATCCTGCGATCCTCGGGAACCTCCGCGAACTGGAGGCGACCTCCCCGGGCATCCTGAAAGCCCTCGCGGCAGCTTTCGTCGAGGACACGGAGTGGCGGCTGGAGGAGGTGAGGCAGCGCCTGGCCGAGCAGGATGCCGAGGCGGTGGCGCGCCTCGCCCACCAGCTGAGCGGAAGCGCCGACAACATCGGCGCCCGCTACCTGGCGGCGGCGTGCCGGGAGATGGAGCAGGCCGCCGAGGCCGGCGATCTCACCGCCGCCGAAGGGCGGCTCGCCGCGCTCGAAGCGGAGTTCGCGCGGGCGCGCGAGGCGGTCGACGGGCTGGCGAAGGCGGCGTGAGCGAATGCGGATTCTCGTCGCCGACGACGACGCGGGCTCGCGGCTGATCCTCGAGACCGCGCTTGCGCATCTCGGGCACGAGGTCGTTGCCGCCCGCGACGGCGAGGAGGCGTGGGAGAAGTTCCGCCATGGCACGTTCGAGGTCGTGGTCAGCGACCGCTCGATGCCCGGGCTCGATGGGATCGAGTTCTGCCGCCGGGTGCGGGCACTCGAATCCCGCCCCTACGCCTACTTCGTTTTCCTGACCGCCGCGACCGACAAGGGGCGCATCGTCGAGGGGTTGGAAGCGGGTGCGGACGACTACCTGCTGAAGCCCTTCGACAACGACCGGCTCGCCGCCCGGCTGATCGCCGCCGAGCGGGTCACCGGCCTCTACCGCGCGCTGAACGAGCGGCAGCGGGAGCTCGAAATCCTGAACCGGCGGCTGCACGAGCAGGCGCGCACCGACCCCCTGACCGGATTCGGGACGCGCCTGAAGCTCCGCGAGGACCTCGACCTGATCACCGCTGGCCCCGAGGCGGGCGCAAAGTCCTATTGCGCCATCATGTGCGACGTCGACTTCTTCAAACGCTACAACGACAGCTGCGGCCATCTTGCCGGTGACGATGCGCTCGCGACCATCGCGGCGACGATCAGGCGGGGCCTGCGCTACGGCTCCGAAGCCTACCGCTACGGCGGTGAGGAGTTTCTGCTGATCGAGCCAGGGACGACGCTCGAGCAGGGGCGAACGAGCGCCGAGCGGCATCGTGCATCCATCGAGGCGCTGAGGGTCACCCACGAGGAAAGCCCGTTCGGGATCGTCACCATAAGCCTCGGCGTCGTCTCCTTTCGGCCCGGGGAAGGTATTTCGGTGAACGCGTGGCTGAAAGCCGCCGATGAGGCGGCCTATCGAGCCAAGGCGTCAGGACGGAACCGCGTCATGGTGGGAGAGCTGGAGAGATAGGCCGTTCGAAAAGTCGGTCGGGCAGGATGACACGGTCTGTTTCGCCGTGTTTGCATTCCCTGGAGCGAAGCAGCGGCAATAGCCTGTGCGTTGGGGCGCTCGATGGCGGCCAGCCCGTCCGCGGTGGCCACCAGCGTCAGGGGGCACGGCAAGACGTCCCGCCGCCGCCTGCTCAGGGCGGCGGTTTCCGTTCAACATTGCGGGTCAAATGCTGGTAGGGTGCGCCTGCTCGCAAGGGCAGTCCGGAATCAAGCACAAGGGGAGAGTCTGATGGCTGAAGGCGTCTACAGGATCGTGGATGTTGTCGGTGTGAGCGAGAAATCGTGGGAGGACGCGGGTCGGAAAGCCGTGGAGACGGCGGCCGGCTCCTTGCGCGATCTTCGGGTGGCGGAGGTGGTGAAGCTGGACATGAAGGTCGAAAACGGGAAGGTCGCCGCGTTCCGCACGCGCGTTGCTCTCTCCTTCAAATACGAACCCTGACCTCGGCCCCGAGGTACTCGGGGGTGGCGGCGCGACGGCGGCGCAGCCTTCGCGCTGGTCGCCGGACGTGTCGAGAAGGTCGGCCCGGACAGTCGGTGCCGGCAGTCGCCGGCGCGACTGGCTTGGCCGGCCCGCAGGAATGCCTCCTGTCGCGCCGCGGCTGCGGGTTCATTCCCGCCGGAGGCGGATCGCCTCGAAGAGCCGCCGAAGCAAATAGCCACGCGCGAGCGAGACCAAGGCCACGCTCGAGCGCTGGCGCTGGATCGGTACCGGTCCGACCTTCCTGAAGGTCGAGGGCCGGGATGACCGCTCCCATCCCGATGCATCGTCCTCTGGTCGGTTCTAATCGAGTGTCAAGGCGTCGACGGCGCAAGGTGGGTCCGGCCCCACGGCGCCCCAGCCTAATTCAAGCAAAAAACAGAAGCCCCAGGGAGCGATGTGCCGCTTAAACGCCTTCTGGCGCCTCCGGCACCCGGCCCCTCCCTCAAGCGAGGCCGAAGGTGGCGAATCACTGCACGGAGGGTGGATCACGAGGTGGATTGAAACGAGTGTCGCTCCTGCAATCTAAGTTTTTTCAGATGCTTGGCTAGTTGTAGTGGTGCCGGTTGAGGGACTCGAACCCCCGACCTTCGGTTTACAAAACCGCTGCTCTACCAGCTGAGCTAAACCGGCCCGCCGCTCGCGCCGGTGGCGGCGCGCGCCCAGCAAGAGGGGGGCGGAGCCCCGCTTTCAAGGAGCGCCGCTCAGCCCCGCTCAGCCCCGCTCGCCCGGGCGCGAGCTCCGGATCGTGCGGCCGAGGATCACGACCGGGGCGAGCCCGACCGCGATGATCGCGAGCGCCGCGGGCGCGGCCTCGCCGAGCTGCTCGAGCGAGGCGGCGCCGTAGATGCGGGTCGCGAGCGTGTCGAAGTCGAACGGGCGCAGCAGCAGGGTCGCCGGCAGCTCCTTCGCGCTGTCGACGAAGATCAGGATCGCGGCGGTCACGACCGAGCCCTTGATCATCGGCAGGTGGACGCGGGCGAGCGCGGCCCCGCGGCCCGCGCCGAGCGTGCGGGCGGCGAGCTCCATCGCCGGGGTCACGCGCCCGAACGCGCCGTCGATCGCGCCGAAGGCGATCGCCGCGAAGCGCACGACATAGGCGAACACGACCGCCGCCGCCGAGCCGGTGGTGAGCAGCCCGATATCGGTGCCGGTCGCCCACTCGATCGCGTCGGCGAGCGCGTTGTCGAAGGCCGCGAGCGGGATCAGCAGGCCGACCGCCAGCACCGCGCCCGGCATCGCGTAGCCGAGCGCGGTCGCCTGCGCCACCCAGCGCGGCGCCGCCCGGCCCGAGGCCCGCGCCCCGTAGACCAGGAACACGCCGATCGCGACCGCCACCAACGCCGCGGTCCCGGCCAGCGTGAAGGTGTGGACGGCGGCGCGCCAGAACCCGGGCTCGGCCCACTGGCCGAGGTGGCCGAGGGCGTGGCGGGCCATGATGAGCGTCGGCAGGACGAAGCCGAGCGCGACCGGCAGGGCGCAGGCGGCGGAGGCGAGCCAGCGGCGGACCGGCCCGGGCGCCGCCCGCCGGATCGGCCGGTAGCGGCGCGAGGTGTGGTGGAAGCGCCGCCCCCGGCGCCCCGCCCGCTCGAGCATCAGGAACAGGAAGACGAAGCCCAGCATGACGCACGAGATCTGCGCCGCGCCGCCCGCATTGTAGGTGTCGAGCCAGACCGAGAAGATGCCGCGGGTCAGCGTCTGCACGGCGAAGTAGTCGACCGCGCCGAAATCGTTCAGCGTCTCCATTGCCACGATCGCGACCCCGGCCGCGACGCCCGGCCGCGCGAGCGGCAGGCCGACCCGCCAGAAGATGCCCCAGGGCCCGCAGCCGAGCGCGCGGCCGACCTCGAGGGCGCAGACCGACTGCTCGCGGAAGGCCGCGCGGCCGAGGAGGTAGACGTAAGGGTAGAGCGTGAGCGTCAGCACGATCGCCGCCGAGCCGATCGACCGGATCTCCGGGAACCAGTAGTCCTGCGCCGTCTGCCAGCCGAAGAGCGCCCGGAGCCCCGTCTGCACCGGCCCCGCATATTCGAGCGCGTCGACCAGCGCGTAGGCGGCGATATAGGCCGGCATCGCGAGCGGCGCGAGCAGCGCCCACTCGAGCCACCGCCGCCCCGGGAACTCGGTCATCACCACGAGCCAGGCGGTGCCGGTGCCGATCACCGCCGCGCCGAGCGCGACCAGCCCGGTCAGGACCAGCGTGTTGGTCAGGTAGAGCGGCAGCGCGTGGCGCACGAGGTGCGGCCAGATGTTCTCGGTCGGGAAGAGCGCCATCCAGGCGACCGACACGAGCGGCATGAGCAGGAGCGCCGCCAGCGCCAGGCTGCCGAGCGTCCAGCGGTCGATGCCAGCGGCGGGCCGGCGAAACCGGCTGTGCACATTCCCGAGCATTTCGGTCGCGTAACTATCGGGGGCGCCCCCGGCTGTCCACAGCCGCGATTGACACCGCAGGGCCGCTTGAGGTTCTCTGTTCCTCATGGGGCTCGCTGCGAAGGCCTCGTGAGGCGGCAGCCGAAGCTTCGCGTCCCGCGATCTCGCAAGAGAGAGGACGCCTATGCCGTCTCCTACCGAAATCACCGTGGCGCAGCTCCAGCGGCTGGTCGGCCTGCCCGGCGCGCCGCCCGTGGTCGACGTTCGGACGGACGAGGATTTCGCCCTCGATCCGCGCCTGATCCCCGGCGCGCGCCGCGCCGATCCCCATCGCGCGGGCGAGTGGGGCCCGGCTCTCGCCGGCGGGCGCGCGGTCGTCGTCTGCCAGAAGGGGCTGAAGCTCAGCCAGGGGGCCGCCGCGCTGCTGCGCAACGAAGGCGTCGCGGCGGAGACGCTGGCGGGCGGCACCGACGCCTGGCGCGCCGCGGGGGCGCCGACCGTCGCCGCGGCGGCGATCTCCGGGCGGGACGCGCGCGGACGGACCGTCTGGGTCACGCGCGCGCGGCCGAAGATCGACCGCATCGCCTGCCCGTGGCTGATCCGCCGCTGGGTCGACCCGGACGCGGTCATCCTCTACGTCGCGCCGTCCGAGGTGGCCGCGGTCGCCGAGCGGTTCGCGGCGACCGCGTTCGACATCGACGGCGCCGCGCTCGGCCATCGGGGCGAGCGCTGCACCTTCGACGCGATGCTCGACGCGTTCGGGCTCGAGGGCGCACCGCTCCGCCATCTCGCACAGATCGTGCGCGGCGCCGACACCGCCCGACCCGACCTCGCGCCCGAGGCGCCGGGGCTGCTCGCGGTCTCGCTCGGCCTCTCGCGCATGCACCGCGACGACCTCGCGCAGCTCGACGCCGCGATGGCGCTCTACGACGCGCTCTACCGCTGGTGCCGCGACGCGACCGGCGAGACGCACGGGCCGGAGGCGGCATGAACGTCGCCCCGATTCCCCCGGAGGCGCCCGCGGTCGGCTTCGGCGAGGCGCTCGGCGTCTGGGCGCGGATCGGCGTGCTCTCCTTCGGCGGGCCGACAGCCCAGATCGCGCTCATGCACCGCGTGTTGGTCGACGAGCGCGGCTGGCTGTCCGAGCAGCGTTTCCTGACCGCGCTCAGCTTCTGCATGCTGCTGCCGGGGCCCGAGGCGATGCAGCTCGCGACCTATGCCGGCTGGCGGCTGCACGGGCTGCGCGGCGGGCTCGCCGCGGGGCTCCTGTTCGTGGCACCCGGCGCGCTGATCGTGCTGGCGCTCGCCGCCGCCTACGCCGCCTGGGGGCAGGTGCCGCTGATGGAGGCGCTGTTCCTCGGCATCAAGGCCGCGGTGCTGGTCATCGTGATGGAGGCGCTGGTCCGGATATCGCGGCGCGCGCTCGCGGGCGCCGGCGCCTACGTGCTGGCCGGGCTCGCCTTCGTCGGCATCTTCTTCCTCGACCTGCCGTTCCCGCTGATCGTGCTCGGCGCCGGCGTCTGGGGGTTCCTCGGCCACAGGCGCCCAGCGGCCGGCCTGCTCCCCGTGCCGGCGGTGCCGCTCCGCGCGACCGCCCGGACCGTGGCGCTCGGGCTCGCCATCTGGCTGCTGCCGCTCCTGGCCGTCGGCCTGCTCGCGCCCGGCGGCGTGCTGACGGGCCTCGCCGTCTTCTTCTCGAAGCTCGCGGTCGTGACCTTCGGCGGCGCCTATGCCGTGCTCGCCTACATGGCGCAGGACGTGGTCGAGGGCTATGGCTGGCTGACGGCCGGCGAGATGCTGGACGGGCTGGGCCTGGCGGAGACGACGCCCGGGCCGCTGATCCTGGTCACCGAGTTCGTGGGCTATCTCGCCGCGCACCGGCATGGGCTCCCGGGCGGCTGGGCCTCGGGCGTCGCCGGCGCGGCGGTGGCGCTCTGGGCGACCTTCGCGCCCTGCTTCCTCTGGATCTTCGCCGGGGCTCCCTACGTCGACCGGCTGAGCGCCGACCCGCGGCTCCGCGGCGCGCTGGCGGCGATCACCGCGGCGGTCGTGGGCGTGATCCTGAACCTCACCCTCTGGTTCGCGCTCCACGTCTTCTTCGCCGAGGTGGCCGAGGTGAGGGCGGGCCCGCTGCGGCTCTGGCTGCCCGACCTCGCGACGCTCGACCTCCGCGTCGTCGCGCTCGCGGGCGTGAGCGCCCTGCTGCTGCTCGGCCGGCACTGGTCGATCCCGGCGGTTCTGGCGGTCTCCGGCGGCCTCGCGCTCGGCCTCTGGGCCGCCGGACTCTGACGCTCCGCCGGCCGGTGGTCCTCAGGTCCCGAGGGCGGGAGGCCGGACGGCGCCGGCCCCTTCGGAGCGGACGGACGGGAAGGAGGCCGTCCGGATCGCGGGATCGACGGGCTTCGGTGTGTCCGCCGCAGGGGCGGGCGCCTCCTGCCGGACACGTCCCGGCTCGGGATGCGAAGCGGCGCCCTCGGGCGACGGCACCACCGCCAGGACCAGGGCGATCGCGACGAGAGCGGCAGCGACGACGCTTTGCAGGTGTGACACGCTCAGGTCGACGCCGCGGCGTGACATGGGAGGATCCTCCTTTCCGTGACGGTCGATCCCGACGGCCGTTCCGCTGAAGCCACCGCGCGGGCATCCCCACCGGGCGGGCGATGCTCGCCCCGATCGGGGGCGATGGTCGCGGGGACCTCCTTGCCGTTCTCTGCTACTCAGAATCTATGACAACCATCACGTTCTCCCCCGCTGATCCCGTCTCGGCCGTCGCGGGGCGCGCATGAGCGGACAGTCCTGGCCGCACGGCGCGGGGACGCGCGGGCGCATCGCGGCCCATCTCGCCCGGCGCCCGACGCGCGAGGCCGCGGCCGAAGGCCGCCGCCGCGCCGCCGTGGCGCTCGTCCTGCTGCCGGGGCCGGGGGGCGCCGAGACCGCCTTCCTGCTCACCCGGCGGGCGAGCCGGCTCGCCCGCCACGCGGGCCAGTACGCGCTGCCCGGCGGCCGGCTCGACCCGGGCGAGACGGCGCTCGACGCGGCGCTTCGCGAGCTGGACGAGGAGCTCGGGATCGCGGCCGGGCCCGCCGACGTGCTCGGGCGGCTCGACGACCTTCCGACCGCGTCGGGCTACCTGATCGCGCCGTTCGTGCTCTGGCTCGGGCAGGCCGATACCCCGCGGCCCGACCCGGCCGAGGTCGCCGCGGTCCACTACGTGCCGCTTGTCGAGCTTTTCACGCCGCCCGACGCGCCCATGCCCCGGCGCATCGCGCCCGAGCCCGGCGCGCTCTGGCTGCACCTTCCGACGCTCGGTCACGAGGTCTATGCGCCGACCGCCGCGGTCCTGCACCAGTTCCGCGAGGTCGCGCTCCTGGGCCGCGACTCCGCGATGCCCGCCTTCCGCGAGCCCGGCTTCGCCCGGCGCTGAGCCCGGCCCCCGCGCGCGCCGGCCCTTGAGCCAGATCAAGGCTCGCCGCCGCGCGCGCTGATCCGCTTGCCCGGACAGACGGAGGCACGCGATGGCGTTGAGCGAGCGGGAGGTCCTTCTATTGCGGGAGAGCTTCGATGCGCTCGGGCCCGACCTCGAGGACGCGTCGGTCACCTTCTATGCGCGCTTCTTCGCGCGGGCGCCGGAGCTGCGCGGGTTCTTCCGCACCGACCTGCAGGACCAGGGAATGCGCTTCATGTCGGCGGTCGGCACGATCCTCGACCGCTTCGGCGCGCCGGACGGCGCCGGCGAGACCATCGCCCGCCTCGGCGAGGGCCACGCCGCGCTCGGCGTCCGGCCCGACGACTTCAAGCCGATGCGCGCGGCCCTGATCGAGACCTTCGGGCACATGCTGGGCGAGCGCTTCACCGACGCGCACGCCGCAGCCTGGGGCAAGGCGTTCGACGAGATCGCCGGGGGCATGATCGCCACCGGCCGGGCGGTGGAGCCGCCGACGCGAGGGTGAGCAGGCGGCCGCGGCGGCAGGTTCCGGGGTCGGGGCCCGGCCGCCGACCTTTCAGCCGCCAGCATCGGCCGCCCGGCGAGGCGCGTTGACCCGTCCCGCCGCCACGGCTATGCGTGCGCCCGAAGCACCGAGGGGCCCGAGCACCCGGCCATGGCCGACCGACCGCGATCGTTCCAGGAGATCCTGCTCCGCCTTTCCGCCTACTGGAGCGGGCAGGGCTGCGCGCTCCTGCAGCCCTACGACATGGAGGTGGGCGCCGGCACCTTCCATCCCGCCACCACGCTCCGCGCGCTCGGGCCCCGGCCGTGGTCGGCGGCCTATGTCCAGCCCTCGCGCCGGCCGACCGACGGGCGCTATGGCGAGAACCCGAACCGGCTGCAGCACTACTACCAGTACCAGGTGCTGATAAAGCCCTCCCCGCCCGACCTGCAGGACCTCTATCTCGGCTCGCTCGCGGCGATCGGGATCGACATGGGGCTGCACGACATCCGCTTCGTCGAGGACGACTGGGAGAGCCCGACGCTCGGCGCCTGGGGCCTCGGCTGGGAGGTCTGGTGCGACGGCATGGAGGTGACCCAGTTCACCTATTTCCAGCAGGTCGGCGGGCACGACTGCCGCCCGGTCTCGGGCGAGCTCACCTACGGGCTCGAGCGCCTCGCGATGTACGTGCTGGGCCACGACCACGTCATGGACATGCCGTTCAACGATCCGGACAGCCCGCTGCCGCTGACCTATGGCGACGTCTTCCGCCAGGCGGAGGAGGAGTACAGCCGCTGGAACTTCGACGTGGCAGACACCGACCGCCTGCTCCGCCACTTCGAGGACGCCGAGGCCGAGGCGGGCCGCATCCTGAGCCAGCCGGAGATCGACCCGAAGACGGGCAAGCGGATCGTGATGGCGCAGCCCGCCTACGACCAGTGCATCAAGGCGAGCCACGTCTTCAACCTGCTCGACGCCCGCGGCGTGATCTCGCCGACCGAGCGGCAGGCCTATATCGCGCGGGTCCGGGCGCTCGCGAAGGCGGCGGCCGACGCCTGGCGCGCGACCGCGGCGGGCGGGGCCGAGGCATGAGCCCCGCCGTCCTCCTCGCCCTCGGCATGGCCGCCTGCGCCACCGCCTGCGACGCGCGGGACGAGACCTTCGCGACCGAGGCCGAGATCGCGGAGATGGTCGCGCGCGGCTGGCTCCCGCCGATGCCGGAGGAGGCGCGCAACGTCCGCATCGCCTGGAACCTCGACGTCAACACCTCGTTCTTCTGCGTCAAGGCGTTCTGGGAGGACATGTTCGAGCCCGCCTCGGCCGTCGAGGACGCCGCCCTGCCCGACGAGCGCCCGGACGGCGCGCCCGGCTGGTGGTGGGAGAAGGCTCGATCGGGCACCGCGGCCATCCGCGTGCCGGGCGAAGAGGGCGGCGGCTGGACGCTGATGCAGATCGCGCCGAGCGAGTTCTGCGGCGCGAACCTCGAAGCCTGGCGCGGC
>DATKCY010000194.1:0-2906 GCA_035512995.1 Thermohalobaculum sp. | reverse complement strand
GACGGGCGTCTGGCGCCCATCCGGAAGCCCAGCTTTTTCTTTTTGACTTCAGTGGTTTAGCTGGCGCACCCGACAGGATTCGAACCTGTGACCTCTGCCTTCGGAGGGCAGCGCTCTATCCGGCTGAGCTACGGGTGCGTCGCCGGCGCTATACACGGAGCGTTCGCCAGGCGCAACAGATCGGAGCGTGCGCGCGCCGGCGCGAATGCCGGGATCACGAGGCTCGGATCAGGCCTCCGCCGCCGCGCGGGCGCGGCGGCGACGGCGGACGGCGTAGGCGTAGACCACGGTGACGACGGCGCTGCCGCCCCAGGCGACGAAGAAGCCCCAGGACACCATGTCGTTGGCCAGCAGCAGCGCGGCGACGGCGGCGAGCAGGAAGCAGAGGCTGGAGAAGCCGAGCTCGATCTTCTTCACGATCGCTCTCCTTGAGAAGCATTACGTTAACTATAGAACTGCCCGCGATTCGGGGCGTCACGAGGCCGGGAATCGGGCGCTCGCGGGGCCGTTCCGGGGCGTGGGCGAAAACCCTGCGCCTCGCACGCGGCATGGTTGCGGGGCCCGGCGGCTCAGAGGAGGCCGAGGGCGCGGAAGCTCGCGTCGCGCGCGCGCCCGATCACCACGTGGTCGTGAATCACGAGGCCGACCGCCTTTGCCGCCGCCTCGACCTGGCGCGTCATGGCGATGTCGGCCTGGCTCGGCGACGGGTCGCCGGAGGGGTGGTTGTGCACCAGGATCAGCGCGCTCGCGTTCAGCTCGAGCGCGCGCTTGACGACCTCGCGCGGATAGACCGGCACGTGGTCGACCGTGCCCCTCGCCTGCGCCTCGTCGGCGATCAGCACGTTCTTGCGGTCGAGGAACAGGATGCGGAACTGCTCGGTCGCCGCGTGCGCCATCGTCGTCTTGCAGTAGTCCATCAGCGCCGACCAGCTCGACAGCGCCGGGCGGTTGATCACGCGCGCCCGCGCCAGCCGGTGCGCCGCCGCCTCGACCACGCGAAGCTCGGCGATCACCGCCGCCCCCGCGCCCTGCACCTCGGCGAGCAGCGGCGAGGGTGCCGAGATCACTCCGTTGAAGTCGCCGAACCGCTTCAGGAGCGCCTTCGCGAGCGGCTTCACGTCGCGGCGCGGGATCGCGCGGAACAGCACGAGCTCGAGCATCTCGTAGTCGGCCAGCGCCTGGTGCCCGGCCTCGAGCAGGCGCGCGCGCAGCCGCTGGCGGTGGTCGTGGAAGTGCGGCTTCTCATCCGGCACCGGCGCGGGGTCGCCCGTGCCGGAGAACAGGCCGAGCCCGTCGCCGAATCCGCCGCTCTCGCCGCCGCGCGTCGCCATGCCCGCTCCGCCCCTCGCGCGTCCCTCCGCAAGAGGGAGCGCAGAGCGTGGTTAGCAATTGGTTAAGAACCCGGGGCGCCGAGACGCCGCCGCCGGTTGCCTCCGGCCCCGACGCGTGGCATCAGTGCCGCCGCCCGCGCGCCGCCCGGAGCCCGCCACGCATGTCCGAGCCGTTCGACTTCAAGGCCCACATCCGCACGATCCCGGACTTCCCCGTCCCGGGCGTGCAGTTCCGCGACGTGACCACGCTCTTCGGGCACGCCGAGGCGTTCCGCCGGGCGGTCGACGCGCTGGCCGAGCCCTATCTCGACCACCACGTCGACGTGATCGTCGCGCTGGACGCCCGCGGCTTCATCCTCGGCGGCGCGGTCAGCTACAACCTGGGCCTGCCCTTCGTGCCGATCCGCAAGAAGGGCAAGCTGCCGGGCGAGCGGCTGTCGGAGGCCTACTCGCTCGAATACGGCGACGCGATCGTCGAGATCCATGCCGACGCCTTCGCGGCCGGGCAGCGGGTGCTGCTGATCGACGACCTGCTCGCCACCGGCGGCACCGCGGTCGCCGGGGTGAAGCTGATCGAACGCCTGGGCGGCGAGCTGATCGCGGCCTCCTTCATCGTCGACCTGCCCGAGCTCGGGGGCGCCAGGCGCCTCCGCGAGATGGGCATCGAGGTGCACGCGCTGACGGCCTTCGAAGACCCCTGACACGGCCTCAGGGGCGGATGTCCACCCAGACCAAGCGGTGGTCCGAGCTGACGACCGCGTCGCCGTCGCCGACCAGGCGCGCGAGCGGGTCGCCGGGCGGCGGCCAGAACACGCCCGCCCCCGTGACCTCGAGCCCGGCCGAGGGCAGCACGTAGTCGACCCGGAGCCGACCGGGGCCGGGGTCGGTGCCGAAATCGGCCGTGACCTCGTCCGCCCGCGGACCCGCCGCGGCGCGCGGCCCCGCCACGGCCCCGGCGCTCGCCGGATGCGGATCCTGCACCCGCGGATGGGCGAGCAGCGCCTCGAGCGGCGCCCGCCGGGCCTCACCCCGGTGGGGATCGGCGTTGAGGTCGCCCATCACGACGAAGCGGGCCTCGGCCGGCAGCCCGCCCCGTCGCCCCGCGTCGTCCTCGAGCCAGCCGGCGCCGTCGATCAGGCCGATGAGCAGCCGGATCTCGTCGGCGTTGCGCCGGCCGTTCAGGTCCTCCGGCCCGTCGAAGACGGGCGGCGTCGGGTGGAGCGCGAGGACATGCAGGCGTCCGCCGTCCGGCAGCGCGACCGGCACGTCCCAGTGGCTCTTCGACGACAGGCGGAGCGCGTCCCAGACCGCATCGTCGTGGTGCGGCCCGTCGGCCGTCGCAGGGCGGTCCGCCCCCGGCAGCGCGGCCCAGCGGAACAGCCGAAAGCTGCGCGCGGCCGCCCGGTCGACGGGCAGGCGGCTGAGGAGCGCCATGCCGTACTGGCCGGGGAACCGGCCCCAGCCGAAGGCGTCGTCGGGCCCCGCCTGCCGGCCGTCGCCGTCGAGGTCGTGGCCGGAGGGTACGCCGGTGTTCACGGGCGCGTGGAAGCGGTGCGGATAGTCGAGGCCCTCGAG
>DATKCY010000193.1:0-4138 GCA_035512995.1 Thermohalobaculum sp. | reverse complement strand
GGCTCGGGCTCCACCTGCTGCGCAACGTGCTGCACTTCATCGGCCAGAACCTCTGGTTCCTGGCGGTCGGCCTGATCCCGCTCGCCCAGGTCTTCGCGCTCGAGTTCACGACGCCGATCTGGGTCGCGCTGCTGGCGCCGCTCGTGCTCGGCGAGGCGATGACGCGGGCGCGGGCGACCGCGGCCTTCGCGGGCTTCGTCGGCATCCTGCTCGTCGCCCGCCCCGGCGTCACGCCGGTCGAGGTCGGGCACGCCGCGGCGGCGCTCGCGGCCGTGTTCTTCGCCGGCAGCTTCCTGACGACGAAGATGCTGTCGCGGAACGTCACGACCTTCATCATCCTGTTCTGGATGACGGGGATGCAGAGCGTCTTCGGCCTCGCGACCGCCGGCTTCGACGGCGACGTCGTCTGGCCCGCAGGCGACGCGGCGCTGTGGGTTTCGGTCGCCGGCGTCTGCGGGTTGACCGCCCACCTCTGCATCACCTCGGCGCTGCAACGGGCGCCGGCCTCGGTCGTGGCGCCGATGGACTTCGCGCGCCTGCCGCTGATCGCCGTCGTCGGCATGGTCCTCTACGGCGAGCCGCTGGAGGTCGCCGTGTTCGCGGGGGGCCTCGTGATCCTGGCAGGCAACATGCTGAACATCCGGGCCGAGCGGCGCCGCGTCCGCGGAGGCGCGGCATGAGCGGGCGCAAGCGGTCCGACGCGCTGGTCTTCGACCGCGCCGCGGGGATCGAGCGGCTGCTCGAGATCATGGCGCGGCTCCGCGCGCCCGACGGCTGCCCCTGGGACCGCGAGCAGAGCTTCCGCTCGATCGCGCCCTACACGGTCGAGGAGGCGCACGAGGTCGCGGAGGCGATCGAGGACGGCGCGCCCGAAAAGATCCGCGACGAGCTCGGCGACCTCCTCCTCCAGGTCGTCTACCACGCGCGCATGGCCGAGGAGCAGGGGCTGTTCGGCTTCGCCGACGTTCTCGCCGCGATCTCGGACAAGATGGTCCGCCGCCACCCGCACGTGTTCGGCAGCAAGCCGGGCGCCCCCCGCGCCGACCCCGCGACGTTTGACTGGGAGGCGCTGAAGGCCGAGGAGCGGGCCGAGCGCGGCGAGGCGCGCGAGAGCGTGCTCGACGGCGTGCCCGCCGGCCTGCCCGCGCTCATGCGCGCCGCGAAGCTGACGAAGCGGGCGGCCGAGGTCGGGTTCGACTGGACCGACCCCGCGGACGTCCTGTCGAAGATCGACGAGGAGTGCCGCGAGCTCGTGAGCGAGCTCGGCCGCGACCCGGACGCGATCGAGGAGGAGTACGGCGACCTGCTCTTCGTGATGGTCAACCTCGCCCGCCACCTCCGCCTCGAGCCCGAGGCGGCGCTCCGCCGCGCCAACGCGAAGTTCGAGCGCCGCTTCCGCGCCGTCGAGGCCCGGCTCGCGGCAGAGGGGCGGCCGCCGCAGGACGCGACCCTTGCCGAGATGGACGCGCTCTGGGACGCCGTGAAGGCGCGGGAGAAGGGCGACCCTCCCACCTGAGCGTTTCGGTCGGGAATTGACATAGCGATTTTGTCAGGTATTCCTCGCCCGGAGTTCAGCAAAGGAGGCCCCATGCCCAGAACCCTCGCCGCAGCCGCGGTCCTCACCCTCGCCGCGGCCCCAGCGCTCGCCGACGAGGTGAACGTCTACACCACCCGTCAGCCCGAGCTGATCGAGCCGATCTTCGAGGCGTTCACCGAGAAGACCGGCATCGAGGTCAACGCCCTCTTCGCCGAGAAGGGCCTGATCGAGCGCATGAAGGCAGAGGGCGCGCGCAGCCCGGCCGACCTCTACATCACTGCCGACATCGCCAACGTGAAGGCCGCGACCGACGCGGGCCTGACCCAGCCGCACGGCTCCGCGGCGATCGAGGAGCACGTGCCCGAGGCGCTTCGCGGCGACGATGGCCACTGGTTCGCGCTGACCACCCGCTCGCGCGTCGCCTATGCCTCGAAGGACCGGGTCGATCCGTCCGAGATCACCACCTGGGAGGCCCTGGCGGATGACGAGTGGAACGACCGCATCTGCGTCCGCCCCGGCAGCCACAGCTACAACCTGTCGCTGATCGCGGCGATGATCGCCCACCACGGCGAGGACGACACCCGCCAGTGGCTGACCGACCTCAAGGACAACCTGGCGCGGAAGCCCCAGGGCAATGACCGGGCGCAGATCAAGGCCGTCTGGGCCGGCGAGTGCGACGTCGCCATCGCCAACACCTACTACTACGGCAAGATGCTCGAGGACGAGGACCAGCGCGAGTGGGCCGATTCGGTCCAGATCGTCTTCCCGACCTTCGAGGAGGGCGGCGCGCACATGAACATCTCGGGCGCGGCGATCCCGCAGAACGCGCCGAACCGCGACGACGCGCTGAAGCTCGTCGAGTACATGCTCTCGCCCGAGGCCCAGCAGATGTACGCCGAGGCGAACTACGAGTATCCGGTCCGCACCGACGTCGAGCGCTCGGACTTGGTCGAGGGCTGGGGCGACTTCGAGGCCGACGCCCTGCCCCTGTCCGAGATCGCCGACAAGCGCGACGAGGCGCTGCGCCTGGTCGAGGAGGTCGGCTTCGACGGCTGATCCCGTCCTTCAGCCCCGTGACCGGCGCGGGCCGCACCCGCGCCGGTCATCCACGCGCTCCGCGGACGACGAGCGGGGCCGCCCCGACAGGATGCCCGTCAACGCATCAGGCAGTCGGCGGGGAGCTGCGCGCGGCTTTGCCCGGGCGCCGGGGCGTGGTAGCCTCTGGCCAGGGAAAGAGTGGGGCGGTGCGGATGCGCCCGTTGGGGAACGGGGTTCCGCGCCTTGAAGCGGGGGATCCCATCGATGAGAGAGACACGCGCACGGCGGGCAGCCGCTGCGGCCGCGCTTGCGGCCTCGGCGGTGCTTATGACCTCCGGGCAGGGCTTCGCGCAGAAGCTCGGCTGCGGTGAGGACTTCTACACGGTGCAGGCGGGAGACTCGCTGAGCGAGATCGCGCAGCGGGCCTATTCCAGCTTCAACTACGGCGTCATCTTCGATGCCAACCGGGACGTCCTGGACAACCCGGCCGTGCTGCTGGTCGGGCAGGAGCTGTTCATCCCCTGCCTCGATGGCAGCGGCCCGGCCACCAAGGCGGCGGCGCTGGGTCAGAGCGTGCTGCCGGCCGTCGAGGAGGGGGAGACCGCGCTCGAGGAGGAGTCGTCCCGGCCGTTGGTCCGCGAGGCCGTGGCCACGCGGCAGGGCGCGGCGGAGGTCGAGCTCGCCGCGGCCGCGCCGGACGACGACTTCGGCAACCTGCAGGCATCGGGCCGGCCGGTCCGCTTCCTGACCGGCTCGGACTTCGCGCCCTTCACCGGGCGCGACCTGCCCGAGGGGGGGATGCTGACCGACGTCATGAACCGGGCGATGCAGCGCGTGGACCCGGGCCGCGGCTATGAAATCACGTGGGAGAACGACTGGAGCCTGCACCTCTCGACTCTCCTGCCCGAGGGCGAGCACGACCTGGGCTTCCCGTGGTACCGGCCGGACTGCAGCGTGCTCGACAAGCTGTCGCCGGAGATGCGGATGCGCTGCACCGACTTCCTGTTCTCGCGCCCGCTCTACGAGGTCGTCGTCGGCTACTACATGCCGGCCGATGCCGACGCGGTGACGGCGACCGACCACGCGGCGCTCTTCGGCAAGACGATCTGCCGGCCGTCGGGCTATTTCACCTTCGACCTCGAGGAGGTCGATCTGGTCGAGCCGAACATCGCGATGGTGACGCCCGCGACCCCGGGCGAGTGCTTCGACATGCTGGCCGCGGGCGAGGCCGACGTGGCGACGATGAACGTCTTCCTCGGCGAGCGCGAGATCGCCGAGCGCGGGCTCGAGGGGAAGGTCGCGGAGGCGCCGGACCTGTCCTCGGCCGAGACGCTGCACGTGCTGACGCCGCGGACGAACCCGCACGGGCGCACCTATCTGCGCCTGATCGACCAGGGGCTGCGCCAGCTCCGCGACGAGGGCGTCTGGTTCGACGTCACCTCGCGCCACCTGGCCGAGCACGCGAAGAGGCTCTGACCGGCCGGAGGCCGGAACGGGCGGGGGCGTGCTTCGGGGCGCGCGCCCCTCCCGCGTCCCGCCGTCCTAGCCCAGCGCGGCGCCGCC
>DATKCY010000192.1:0-2958 GCA_035512995.1 Thermohalobaculum sp. | reverse complement strand
CGCGCTCGACAGCCGCGGGCGCGCCGGGGGCGAACGCCCAGTCGGCGCTCACGTCCTGGATGCCGCGGATCGTGCGCTCGCCGCCGGCGCTCGGCACCGTGATGCGGAAGAGCTCGACGCAGAGCAGGTCCGGCGCCGAGGTCGCCTCGGGAAAGCGGCCGAGGTAGCCGGGATCGGTGCAGTCGCCGAGCGCGCCGCGGCCTGTGGCCGGCGGCAGCGCGGAGACGCACGCGAGCAGGACGGCCAGGAGCGCAACTCTCATCTTCCGTCCTCCGTCAAGCCCGACAGCCGCCATCCGCTGACCGCGCGCGCCGCCCCGGTCAGCGGCGCACGAGCGCGACGCGCCGATTCTTCTGGCGCCCCTCCTCGGTCGCGTTGCTGGCGACCGGGGCGGCCATCCCGACGCCCACCCTCGCCATCCTCGGACGCCTCACCCGCAACCTCCTGCGACCACCCGCCCACACGGGCGCAAACAATGGCGAGCGGGCGCACGCGGGGCGCCCGGGTTGCCCCGGAGCGCCACGCATGCGCACCTGCCGTGCGCGGTCGGAGAAGCGGCGGAGCGGGGGCGCGATCAGGCCCCCGCCCGCGGGGAGCGGCCCCGCCTCAGCTCGACGGCTGGACCTGCGGGACCAGCACGCGGTCGATCACGTGGATCACGCCGTTCGTCGCCTCGATGTCGGCGGCGATCACGTTGGCGTTGTCCACCATCACGCCCTCGGTGGCGTCGATCTGCAGCGACGCGCCCATCGCCGTCGGCGCGCTGACCTGCTGGCCGGCGATGTCGGCCGACATCACGGCGCCCGGGATCACGTGGTAGGCGAGCAGGACGCGCAGCCGCTCGCGGTTCTCGGGCAGCAGGAGCTGCGACAGCACGTTCTCCGGCAGCGCGGCGAAGGCGGCGTCGGTCGGGGCGAAGACGGTGAAGGGGCCCGGGCCCGACAGGGTGTCGACGAAGCCGGCCGCCTCGATGGCCGAGACGAACGTCGTCAGGTTGTCGGACGCCTGCGCCGTCTGGACCACGTTCATGGTCTCTTCGGCGGGGGCCTCCGCCATCTCGTCGTCGTCCATCGGGGTCGTGCAGGCGGCGAGGGCCAGCGCCGAAGCGATCAGGATTGGGCGGAACATGCGTTATCTCCTCTGGGTGCGGCCGGACCGCGTTCATTTCTCGGGAGCTAGCCGCGCGGGCGCGCGTATCAAGCACCCCCCCCTTCTGGCATATATGTTGTCGTCGGGACACCGCCCGCGTCGGGCAAGGCGGGCCGCGGCGGAATGCCTGGCGCCGCCGCCGCCGCCTGCCGCTATGATCGCCGCCCCGGCACCGAGGGGAGTGAAGGTCCATGCCCGTCCGCAGTCTCTGCCGCGCCGCCTGCGTGGCCGTCGCGGCGCTCGCCCAGATCTCCGGCTGCACGATGACGCGGAACGCGGTCCTGACGGTCGAGGACCTGGCCGAGGACACGCGCGCGCGCCTTGGCTGCTGCGAGGAAGACGTCGTCGGCGTCGGCATCCTCGGCACCGTCCTCGGCGCCAAGCCGGGGGCGATCGAGGTAAACGGCATGACCGTCGCGACCGCGCCCGACACGCTTCTGAGCGGCGGCTTCGCCGCGCCGGGGCCCCTCGGCGGCGAGACGATCCCGCCGGGCCACGTGGTCGAGATCGCGGCGGAGCGCCAGGCCGGACGGTTGGTCGCGCGCGAGATCGAGCCGATCTTCGCCCTCGCCGGCCCGATCGCTGCGGTCGAGCCGGGCGAGCAGCGGCTCGTCGTCATGGACACGCAGGTGCTGGTCCCGCCCGAGGCGCTGCTGCCGCCGGGGGGACTCGCCGCCCTCCGCCCGGGGCAGCGAGTCGCCGTCAGCGGCCTCTGGCTCGGCGAGACCCTCGTCGCGAGCCGGATCGATCCGCGGACGCAGAAGGGCGTCGCCGACGCGGTCGTGAGCGGCGTCGTCTCGCCGCTGCCGGGCGCGCTCTACCGGATCGGCGGCGTGCCGCTGGCGGCGGAGCTCGGCGCCCTCCGCCCCGGCTATTTCCATGTGGTGACCGGCGACTGGATCGCCGGCGCGCTCCTGGTCGACGAGATCCGCCTCGGGCGCCGCGTCATCAGCCGCTGGCCGGCCGACCGGCTGGTGGTCGAGGGCTACGGCCGGGTCCGCGACTTCGCGGGCTTCCACTCGGGCTATCCCGGGCCGAACCGGGGCGGCTACTTCGCCGGCGTGACGCGCGTCGCCTACGAAGGCAAGATCGGGCCCGACCCCGCCTGGCGCGACTGGTTCGTCGACGTGGGCGGCCTCGGCCGGCCGCTCGACCCGCGCGAGGACGAGGTCGCGGCGGTCGGCGACGTCCGCGCGCTCTTCGTCGGCCCGCACGACGGCCCCTGGGGCGGCGAGGACGAGGGGCGCATCCGGGGCGACTACGAGGACAGCTTCGACGGCGTCTTCGACGTCGACTACATCATCCCGCTGCCCGAGCGGCTCGACCACCGGCTCGCTGCGCTGGCCGCCGTCGGCGACCCGCTCGACCCCGCGACCGGCGCGATGGACATCGACTGAACCGGGCGCGACGGAGGCGGCGGCCGTGCTACGTTTGACGGCGGAACCGCTCCTCCGGAGGACCCCGCCGATGCGCTCTGCCCTGCCTGCCCTGCTGATGCTCTGCCTCGCCGCGCCGGCACTGGCGCAGACACCCGCGCCCGAGGCGCCGCGGACGATCAGCGTCACCGGCCACGGCGAGGCGAGCGCCGAGCCCGACATCGCGACCGTCCGGGTCGGCGTCGAGACCCAGGCCGAGGCGCCCGGCGACGCGGTCGACGAGAACAGCGCCCGCACGACCCGGGTGATCGAGGAGATCAGGGCCGCGGGCGTCGAGCCGTCCGACATCCAGACCGCGAACTTCTCCGTCTACCCGGTCTACGAGCAGGGCGGGCCGGAGCGCATCGGCGAGGGGCCCGCGATCGCCGGCTTC
>DATKCY010000191.1:0-14145 GCA_035512995.1 Thermohalobaculum sp. | reverse complement strand
GCTCCTTGAACACCGGCGCGAACTCGGCCGCATGGCTGCGGAACGCCTCGCGGTTGGCGGTCGGGACCGCGGCGACGAAGCCGTCGATATAGGCCATGGTGTCTCTCCCTATTGCGAGGCGATCAGGATCACGTTGCCCTCGCTGTCGCGAATCAGCGCGTAGGTCGTCCCGGCGTCCCACTCGGCGGGCTTCGGCTCCATGACGATCTCGACGCCCTTGCCGCGCAGCGTCTCGACGGTGCCGGGCACGTCGGGCGCGACCAGCGGCAGGGCGGGGTGGTCGGCCGCCGGCACCGCCTCGACGTGGTCGAGGTGCAGCTGCGTCCGGGAGGTGCCGAGCCTCAGCATGATCCAGCGAATGCCGGGGATCGCGTGCGAGTCGACCGTGACCTCGAGCCCGACCACGTCGCGCCAGAAGGCGAGCGCCCGGTCGAGGTCGGTCGCGGGGACCGAGGCGAAGCTTACGTGGGAGATCATGCCGTGCCCTCCATGAGGCGGACGTGAATGCTCATCGCGGCGTCGCGGCCCTGGGCGGTCGCCGTCACCGTCAGGTCGTCGCCGCCGAGGGCGCAGTCGCCGCCGGCCCAGACGCCGTCGACCGAGGTGCGGCCGGTCGCGTCGACGCGGATCTTCCCGCCCTCGAGCGCGAGCCCCTCCGGCGCGCCGTCGAGGCGCTGGCCGATCGCGCGGAAGACCTGGTCCGCCGGCAGGGTGAAGGTGGCCCCGGTGCCGCGGAGGCCGTGCGCGCCGTCCTCGGTGTATTCGAGCTCGACCGCCTCGAGCGGATCGCCGATCAGGCGCACCGGGGTGGCGTTGAAGCGGAAGGCGACGCCCTTCGCCGCCGCCAGCTCCTGCTCCCACTGGCTCGCGGCCATGGCGGAGCGCCCGCGGCGGTAGGCGATGGTCACGGTCTCGGCGCCGAGGAGCTTCGACTGCACGGCCACGTCGATCGCGGTCATGCCGCCGCCGATCACCACGACGTCGCGCCCGACGGGCAGGGTCGTCAGGTCCCCGGCCTGGCGGAGCTCGGCGATGAAGGCGACGGCGTCCGTCCCGTCGCCGCCCTCGACCCGGAGGGCGTTGATGCCGGCGAGGCCGATCCCGAGGAAGACGGCGTCGAAGTCGGCCCGGAGCCGGACGAGGTCGAGATCGTGGCCGAGCCGGCGCCCGGTCTCGAGCGCGATGCCGCCGACGCCGAGGATCCAGGCCGCCTCGCGCGCCGCGAAGTCATCGACCGTCTTGTAGGCGGCGATGCCGTACTCGTTCAGGCCGCCGGGCTTGGCGCGCGCGTCGTAGAGCGCGACCTCGTGCCCGAGCACCGCCAGGCGGTGGGCGCAGGCGAGCCCGGCGGGGCCGGCGCCGACCACGGCGACGCGCCTGCCCGTCGGCTCGGCGCGGGCGTAGGGGTGGCGCCCGGTCGCCATCTCGGCATCGGTGGCGTAGCGCTGCAGCCGGCCGATCTGCACCGGCTCGCCCTCGGCCGCCTCGCGCACGCAGGCTTCCTCGCAGAGCGTCTCGGTCGGGCATACGCGCGCGCACATGCCGCCGAGGATGTTCTGGTCGAAGATCGTGCGGGCCGCCGCGCGCGGCTGGCCGGCCGCGATCTGGCGGATGAAGAGCGGGATGTCGATCGCGGTCGGGCAGGCCTGGATGCAGGGGGCGTCGTAGCAGAAATAGCAGCGGTCGGCCGCGACCAGCGCCTCGTGCCGGCCGAGCGGCGGGTGCAGCTCGCCGAAGTTCTCCGCGAGCCGGGCGGCGTCGAGGCGTCCGGCAGCGAGTCCGGGGGCGGGCGCGGGTCCGTCCATCGGCAGCATCCTCCTGTCGCGGCCTGGAGGAAAACTCTGCGGCCCGTCCGGAATTTTATCAAGCGGTAAAAGACGGCGCTGCCGGCGATCCGCGGCCCGTGGCGCCCGGCCGGGACCGGGCATCATCCGGCGCGCCGGAATCGCCCGGCTGCGCCGGGCTGCGGGCGGGCGGGCGTCGTCGGGCCGGAGGGCCCGACGCGGTCGCCCGACCGGGGATCAGTTCGAGACGCGGACGTCCTCGACCGGGTAGCCGAGATGGTCCTGGGCGTCGCCGAAGTTTGCGTGGCACTCGTTGCAGGCGGTCATCACCGGAACCGCCTGCGGCTCGCCGTTCGGGGCGACCATCATGTAGTACCATCCGTCGGTCTCGGGCGTCTTCTCCAGCTCGACCTTCTGCATGATGAAGAGGGGGCCGGGGGTGGCCTCGCCGGTGTCGGAGACCTCGAAGCTTTCCTTCGCGATGACGGTGCCGACCGGCATCTCGGCGCTCTCGGTGTCGTATTTCACGTATTCGTCGTAGCCCGCCTCGTTGACCCAGGTCAGAAGGAAGCGGCCGCCGTGGAATCCGGGCGCCGCGGGGCCGGTCACGGCCTTGCCCCACGCGCGGTAGGTGTCCACGAACTCGGCGGGGATCCACCTCTTCTCGCCCTGGCGGTAGCCCTCGACCATCGCGTCGGCGAGGCAGTCGTAGAGCGCGGCTGCCTCCTCGTGGCCGAGATCGGCGCCCGCCTTGTCGGCGGTGCACTCCGCGGCGGCCGCAGGGGCGGCGAGGAGGGCGAGGCCGGCAGCGGCTGCGAGCGGTCTGGGCATGGCTGGCTCCGTTGGGTTCGTTGGCGAAAGCGGCATTTCCGGAGAGTGCCCGGGTTCGGCGCGCGAGACCAATCAAGCCGCCGACACGGGCGCGTGAGCGGCGCTCAGCCGCGGCGCCAGGGCTCGAGCAGCGCCTCGGCCGTCGCCCGGCCCTTCGGCGTCAGGTGCAGCGCCTCGCCCTCGCGGAGCACGTAGCCGCCCGCGAGGCTGCGCCTGAGCGCCGTCCCGGCCCGGGCGTCGGTCCAGCCGAGATGGGGCCCGAGCGCGCCGGCCCGGTTCTCCTCGTGCCGCTCCTCGGGCGTGCCCTCGTGCGTCGCGAGGTGGACGACCAGCGCCCGCGTCTCGTCGAGCCGGCGCCGGCGCAGGTCCCGGAGCAGGCCCGCCGTCAGCCCGTGCCGCGGCGCCAGCACCCAGGCGAGCGTCAGGAACACGCCCGTCATCGCCGCCATCGTGCCGCCGATCGAGACATCGAGGCGGACCGCGAGCCAGTAGCCGAGAACGGTCGAGAGGAGCGAGATCAGGACCCCGATCACCAGCATCTTCCAGAGCCGGTCTGTCAGCAGGTAGGCCGCGGCGGGCGGCGCGATGATGAAGGCGATGAACAGGATCGCGCCGACCGCGTCGAACGCCGCGACCGCGGTCGACGAGGTCAGGAACAGGAGCGCGTAGAACATCGCCCGCGGCATCAGCCCGAAGGCGTGCGCGAGCAGCGGGTCGAAGGTCGCGAGCTTCAGCTCCTTCCAGAAGGCCAGCACGAAGACGAGGTTGATGAGCGTCATCGTCCCCATCCAGAGGACGGCGCGCGGCACCAGATAGGGCCCGACCTCGACCGTGTTGAGCCAGACGAAGCCGATCTCGCCCAAGAGCACGGTGTGCGCGTCGATGTGGACGTCGCTGGCGTAGAGGTTCAGCAGCAGCACGCCGAGCGAGAAGAGGACGGGAAAGACGAGCCCGATCGCGGCGTCGTCGTGCACCCGGCGCGAGGCGACCAGCACCTCGGTCAGCACGACCGTCAGCACGCCGGTCAGCGCCGCGCCCACGATCTGGACGGGTCCCGCGACGGCGCCGGTCGCCATCCAGACGACGACGATGCCGAAGACGATCGAGTGGCTGATCGCGTCCGACAGCATCGCGTTCTGGCGGAGGATCAGGAACGGGCCGAGGAGCGCCGCGGCCGTGCCGACGAGCGCGCCGGTCGCCATGATCATCAGCGCCGGGTCGTCGAGGATCGCCTGCACGCTCATGCGCGGCGCCCAGTGATGTCGGCCTCGACGCGCTCGGCCTCGGCCAGCCCCTCGGGCGTCAGCACCCAGTGGCGGCCCTCGCCCGGCATGTGCGACGCCGTCGCCACGAGGCCGCGGCGGTCGAGGCGCTCGAGCGTCCGGCGCGTGCGGTAGCCGTAGAAGCTGTCGACCATGCCCTCCTCGGCCGGGTAGGCGCGGTCGCGGTGGGCCTGGGCGAGGTGCAGGAGCGTCGTCAGCACCTGCCGGCCGCGGAGCGCGCGCCGGTCGCGGGCGCGCTGGGCCGCCTCCCAGACCACCCCGCGCCCGGGCGCGAAGGCGAGCGAGACGAGCACGATGGCCGACGCCGCCAGCACGATCAGCGGGCCCGTAGCGAGGCCCTGGCCGAGCGCCGAGATCACCGCGCCGATCACGCCCGAGGCGACGCCGAACACGGCGGCGAGGATGGTCATGGTCTCGAGCCGGCGGGTCCACTGGCGCGCCGCGACCGCGGGCGCGATGACCATGGAGGCCATCAGCACGACGCCGACCATCTGCAGGCCGACCACGACCGCGAGCGCGATCATCACCGTCAGCGCCACCTCGATCGTCAGCACCGGCAGGCCGAGGGTTCGGGCGAAGACGGGGTCGAAGGTCACGAGCTTGACCTCCTTCCAGAACACCGTGATGGCCAGCACGGCGAGCCCCGCGATCGCCGCCATCGGCGGCAGGTCCGAGCGCAGGATCGCGGCCGCCTGGCCGAACAGGAAGGTCTCGAGCCCGGCCTGGGCGACGTTGCCCCCGGCCTGGATCCAGGTGAGCGCCACGACGCCGAGGGCGAAGAAGACCGAGAGCGCCGAGCCGATCGCGGCGTCGGTCTTGAGCCGGGTCGTGCGCGTCAGCGCCAGGATCCAGAGCGCCGCGATGCCGCCCGAGAAGAGCGCGCCCGCCATGATCCAGCCGAGCTGGCGCTCGCCGGCCACGATGAAGCCGAGGCAGATGCCGGGCAGCGCCGCGTGGCTCAGCGCATCGCCCATCAGGCTCTGCCGCCGGAGCACGGCGAAGACGCTGAGCACGCCCGAGACGAGGCCGAGGATCGCGGCGCCCATCAGCACCGTGCGGAGCGTGTAGTCGCCGAGGAGGTCGGCCGGGCTCACCGCTCGGGCTCTCCGGGCGCGGCCGCGGCACCGCCCTCGCCATAGGGCGCGTCGGGTCCGGGCGCGGCCTCGAAGTCCGCGCCGCGCAGGAGCGAGATCTGGCCGCCATAGGCGCGGCGCAGGTTCCGGGGCGTGTAGACCTCGGCCACCGGCCCCTGCGCGATCACCCGGACGTTGAGCAGCACGAGCCAGTCGAAATACTCGCGCACCGTCTGCAGGTCGTGGTGGACGACGATCACCGTGCGGCCCTCGTCGCGCAGGCGCTTCAGGAGGCCGACGATCACGCGCTCGGTCGTGGCGTCGACGCCGGCCATCGGCTCGTCGAGGACGTAGAGCTCGGCCTGCTGCACGAGCGCGCGGGCGAGGAACACGCGCTGCTGCTGGCCGCCCGAGAGCTGGCTGATCTGGCGGCGGGCCAGGGCTTCGAGCCCGACCTCCTCGAGCGCCGCCATGGCGGCCCTGCGGGTCTCGCGGCCCGGCCGGCGGAACCAGCCGAGCTGGCCGTAGCGTCCCATCGTCACGACGTCGAGTGCGGTCGTCGGAAAGTCCCAGTCGACGGCCGAGCGCTGCGGGACGTAGGCGACCCGGCGGCGCTGGTCGGCATAGGGGCGCCCGAACATCGTGACGTGCCCGGCGGTGCGGGGAACGAGGTCGAGGACCGCCTTGATGAGCGTCGACTTGCCGGCGCCGTTCGGGCCGACGATCGCGGCCATGACACCGTTCGGCACGTTGACGTCGATGTCCCAGAGCACCGGCTCGCCGTGATAGGCGACCGTCAGGTCCTCGGCGTGGAGCGCAAGCTCCGGCTCGTGCAGGCGGATCGGGTCGGTCGGGGTCACCGCGTCCGTCCTCTCCCTTGGCTCCGGCACCGCCTGCCTCCCCCCTGACCCCCCTCCGATGCGGAGGGGGGGACGCGTGCGGCGGCCACCGGGCGCCTCCCCCCTCCGGCTCGGAGGGGGGACGGGGGGGAGGCGGGAACGGGAATCGCCGTCATTCGCCTTCCCTGGCGAGCTCGACGCTCCACCGCTTCGCCCAAGGCCGCAAGGCCTCGGGCAGCGGCGGCACCTCGCCGCCGAGCGCCTCGACGATGCCGCGGGTGTTGGAGACGAGCATGCCGATGAACGTGCCGTCCGCCGTGCCGTCGGCGCCCATGGCGTCGGAATAGAGCTCGGGGCCGAGGGCGAGGTCGTGCCCGCGCTCGGTCGCGGCCGCGATCACGGCCTGGACGGTGCGCGGGCTGATCGTGCTCTCGACGAAGATCGCGGGGATCTTCTCGGCCACCACGCGGTCGACCACGGCGCGGATGTCGGCGATGCCGGCCTCGCTCTCGGTCGAGACGCCCTGGATGCCGACGACCTCGATGTCGTAGGCGCGGCCGTAGTACTCGAAGGCGTCGTGGGCGGTGACGAGCACCCGCCGGTCATCCGGGATCGTGGCGATCGCCTCGGCGATCCAGCGGTCGAGCGCCTCGAGCTCGGCGCGGTAGGTGTCGGCGCGCGCGCGCGCGGCCTCGGCGCAGCCGGGCTCGAGTTCGGCGACGAGGTCGGCGACCGGGTCGGCGACGCCGGACCAGAGGCCCGCGTCCATCCAGACGTGCGGGTCGATGCCGTAGCCCTCGCCGGTCCTGATGATCCGGTCCTCGGGCAGGCCCGCCTCGGCGACCGCGACGGTCGGCGTGCGGGCGCCCAGCTTCTCCAGCACCTCGCCGAGCTGGCCCTCGAGGAAGAGGCCGCTGTAGAGGATCGCGTCGGCCTGGCCGAGCGCGCGCACGTCGCTGGCGCCGGCGCGGTAGAGGTGCGGGTCGGTGCCGGGGCCCATCATCTGGTCGACGGCCAGGCAGTCGCCGCCGATCGCGCGGGCGGCGTCGGCGACCATGCCCGTGGTCGCGACCACGTCGCTGGCGGCGGCGGCGGGGGCTGCCCCGAGCGCGAGGGGGGCTGCGAGGGCTGCGGCGAGGGTCAGCGGTGCGGTGCGCATGGAAGGCCTCCGTTCGTGTCCGGGCGAGAGGTAGGATCACGCTGATATATCGTCAACTGGCTAATTTTTTCAGCCTTGCCTTAATTTTGTGGAGACGCTATCGAGGGATGCCGATGCAGAGGAGGGCGCCGATGGCCCGCGACCCGAGCCCCGCCCCGACCCGCCTGCGCGAGGCAAAGCGCCAGGCCCGGAGCTTCGAGCGCGTGCGCCTGGCGCACCAGCGCGAGGTGGCGGAGGACTACGTCGAGCTGATCGCCGACCTGATCGACGTGACCGGCGAGGCGCGGG
Organism: Thermohalobaculum sp.; assembly: GCA_035512995.1. Taxonomy (GTDB): domain Bacteria; phylum Pseudomonadota; class Alphaproteobacteria; order Rhodobacterales; family Rhodobacteraceae; genus Thermohalobaculum. The sequence goes on along the minus strand of DATKCY010000191.1, from coordinate 6,888 downwards.
CGGTGGACCTGGCCGAGCGCCTGGGCGTCACCAACGCGACGGTCAACACCACGGTCAACCGGCTGATCCGCGAGGGGCTGGTGCGGCGCGAGCGCTACCGCTCGATCTTCCTGACCGACGACGGGCGGCGGCTGGCCGAGACCGCGCGCGACCGCCACCGGGCCGTCCGCGACTTCCTGATGGCGCTCGGCATCGACCGCGAGACGGCCGAGATCGACGCCGAGGGGATCGAGCACCACACGAGCGAGCGCACGCTCGCGGCGCTCCGCCGCTTTCTCGACGACCGCCGGGAGTAGGCGCGACCGGCGGGGCGTGGCGGACGGGACCGGGTGCCGGACGAGCCCCCGGCGGTGCGAGGCGCGCCCTGCACTTCGCGCCTCGGTAACAACCGTCACACTGTGAACGGTGCGGTTGTGGTACCTTCGGCGCGGGCGAGGGTTCAGGAGTGATTCACGATGAGAAATGCACGCATGTGCGGCGCGCTGGCCTGCCTGGGCGTCCTGGCGGGCACCGCCGCCTCCGCCGAGATCCTCGCGATGATGAACTACGAGAGCAAGCCGGCGGAGGACCTGAAGAGCCTGAAGCTCTCCGGCGACGAGGAGCGGCGCGAAGGCATCGCCATCGTCGACGTGGACCCCGAGAGCGAGACTTTCGGCAAATGGCTGCTCGACATCCCGCTCGACCCGTCCCAGACGGCGCATCACATCTTCTACGACCGCTCGATGACCAAGGCCTACCTGACCAGCCTCGGCTCGCCGCCCTTGCAGGTCATGGACATGACGCGCTTCCCGCCGATGCTGAAGACGATCGACGTGCCGGAGTGCGTGATGGCCGAGGATGTGATCCTCGACGAGGCGAACGAGCACTGGTACCTGACCTGCATGGGCTCCGCGAACGTCTGGAAGGGCCTTGTCGCCGACGACTCCATCGTCGCCGAGATCGAGCTGCCGGGCACCTACCCGCACGGCCTCGGCATCGACAGCGAGCTCGGGCGGATCGTCGTGACCAGCACGGTCAGCCCGGACATGAGCGTCTCCGACGACGTGGTCTCGGTCGTCGACGCCGCGACGCTCGAGCCGCTCGGCGCGCTCCGGCTCTCGGAGAAGGAGGAGGCGGCGGGCGAGGCGCCGGTCGAGGTGCTGCCGGTGCCGGGCGGCGGCCCCGAGAAGTTCATCGTCACCAACATGTTCGGCAACAGCGTCTGGGCGCTGAGCTGGGACGAGGCGGCGGGCGAGCTGACGCCGGCCAAGGCCATCGACTTCGCGCCGATGGACGTGGGCGGCGTCCCGCTCGAGATGTACTTCAATCCGGCCGGCGACCGGCTCTACGTGACCACCGCCAATCCGGGGCACCTGCACGTGTTCGACGTCTCGGCCGGCGTCATGGCGGCGGAGCCGATCGCCTCGATCCCGACCGCCGGGGGCGCGCATCACGTGGGCTTCACCAAGGACGGGAAGTACGCCTTCGTGCAGAACTCGTTCATCAACCTGCCCGACATGCGCGACGGCTCGGTCACGGTGATCGACCTCGCGACGAACGAGGAGATCGCCTCGGTCGACACCCTGAAGGACGCGGGCTTCAACCCGAACTCGATCGTCCTGCTGCCCGAGTGGAACGACTTCGCCGGGCATTGAGCACCGTGGCGCGCCGGCGCCCGCCGGCGCGCCCGAGACAGGAGAGGGACGTGGTCGCTCGCCGCGTGCGAAGGGCGCTTCTGGCGGTCGGGCTCGCGCTGGCGGGCGCGAGCGTGGCGGGCGCCCATTCGGAGCATGACGGCGCCGCCGCGTCCGCCGGTGCCGATGCGACCGGGGCGGTCGTCGAGCGCACCGTGGAGCGCACCGTGGAGCTGCTTCCGGAGCAGGCGGCGCCCGTCGTGGAGGTGGCGCTGGGCGAGCGGGTGCGGCTCGTCGTCACCGGAGCCGGAGCCGGGGCGCTGCACCTGCACGGCTACGACGTCGAGGTCGAGGCAGAGGCCGGCGCGCCCGCAGTCTTCGCCTTCGATGCCCGGCACACCGGGCGCTTTCCGCTGACGGCGCACGGGGTGGACGATCTGCTCGGCAGCGGCGAGAAGGCGCTCCTCTACGTGGAGGTGCGCGACCGGTGAGACGGCTTTCCGCCCGGAGCGATGCCCGGAAGACGGAGCTGCCCCGGCCGCCGGGCTGAGGCCGAGGCGGCACGCATCCTGACCATGACCGGCGACCCCCGAGGATCGACATGACGCGTCGGCGCGCTGCACCGGTGGCCGCGCCGCTCGCCGGCATGCTGACCGCGCTCGCGGCCGGCACGCCGGCGGCGGCGCATGCGTTCGGGCAGCGCTACGACCTGCCCCTGCCGCTCGGCTTCTATCTCGGCGGCGCGGGGCTGGCGGTGGCGCTGTCGTTCGCCGGCTCGTTCGCTTTCATGGCCCCGGCACGGCGCGCGCCGCGGGCGGTCCGGCTGAGGCTGGCGCCCGCCGTCGCGCGCACTGTGCGCGTCGTCGGCACCGGGGTCGCGGTGACCCTGCTGGGGCTCGTGACGGCGACGGCCGTGGCGGGGCCGGAGGCGGCGACGGCGAACCTCGCGACGGTCCTCGTCTGGGTCTTCTGGTGGGTCGGCCTCGTCCTGGCCGCGGCGCTCGTGGTCGACCTCTGGACGCCGTTCAATCCGTTCGCGGCGCTGGCGCGGGGGGTGCTCGGCCCCGCGGGGCGGCGGCGGGCGCTCCTGCGGCTGCCGCCCGGGGCAGCGTGGCTCTCCGTCCCCGGTCTGCTCGCGATCGCCTGGCTCGAGCTCGTGTCGGACTGGTCCGAGGACCCGCGCGCGATGGCGGTGCTGATCGGGCTCTACGGCGCCGGGCTCGTCGGCGGCGCGGCGGTCTTCGGGCGCCGGCGGTGGTTCGCGCTGGCCGATCCCGTGACGCGCCTCTTCCTGCTGATGGGCCGGGTGGCGCCGCTCGCGCTCGGGCGCCGCACGCTCTGCCTGCGGCTGCCGGGCGCGGGGCTGGTCGGGCGGCCGATCGACGCCGCGGGCGCGGTGTTCGTCGTGACGCTGATCGGGATCGTGCTCTTCGACGGGCTGTCCGAGACGCCCTTCTGGGCCGGTCTGCTGGAGTGGATCACCCAGTCGCAGAGCCTGCGCCCGCGGCTGATCGCGCTCCGCGAGGCGGGCGTGGACCTGATGAAGCTGATCCGCACGCTCGGGCTTCTCGCGACGGTCGCTTTGGCGAACCTGCTCTATCTGGGGCTCGCCGCCGCGGTCTGGCGCGCGGGCCGGCGGGGGTACGGCTTCGCCCGCGCCTATGCCGGCTTCGCGCCGTCGCTGCTGCCGATCGCGGTCGCCTACCACCTCGCGCACTACGTCTCGTACCTGGCGCTGGCGGGGCAGCTTCTGCTGCCGATCGCGAGCGATCCCTTCGGCCTCGGCTGGGACCTCCTCGGCTGGGCGGGCCGCCCGCTCGACATCGGCGTCATCACGGCGGGGGACGTCTGGTGGATCGCCGTCGCGGCGCTGGTCGCGGGGCACGGCTGCGCGGTCCTCGTCGCCCATGCCGAGGCGCTCCGCCTCTACCCCTCGCCCGCCCGCGCGATCCTGAGCCAGCTGCCGATGATGGTCTTCATGGTGGCGCTGACCTCGTTCAGCCTCTGGATCCTGTCGCAGCCGATCGTCGAGTGAGACGGAAATCCTTTGCCTTCCGGCGCGGGCGGGGCATCCTCTCGCCCATGCCCGTATGCGAAGCCGATCCGTGGCGCCTGCAATACTTCGAAGGCGTCGAATGCCCCGACGACGTGCGTATCCCGACCGAGGACGGCGACGCGTGGACGTGGTACCCGCGCCAGCGCTGGGTCTACAACAAGCTCTCGGTCGCCGAGAGCCAGGGGTTCGCGTGCGGTCCGCACGGCATCGAGCCGCCGGAGTTCCCGGTGTTCTCGAAGCCCGTCTTCAACATGCGCGGCATGGGCACCGGCAGCCGGGTCATGCGCACCGCCCGCGAGTACAGGGCGCACCAGAAGCCCGGCCACATCTGGATGTCGATGCTCGAGGGCGAGCACATCTCGACCGACGTCGCGGTCGTCGACGGCGAGGCGCGATGGTGGCGCCACACCTACGGCGCGCCGCGCGAGGGCGGCATGTTCGACCACTGGGTCGTGCTGGCCGAGGAGCGGCCCGAGATCGAGGCCTACGGGGCGGAGTGGCTGGGGCGGAACCTCGCCGGCTACACCGGAATGGCGAACTTCGAGACCATCGGCGCGCGCATCATCGAGGTGCACCTGCGCTTCGCCGACCAGTGGCCCGACCTCTACGGCGGGCGGCCCTGGGTGGAGGCGCTGGTCGGGCTCTACCGCGACGGCGACTGGCGGTTCGACGACGCCGACCGGCGCGACGGCTACTCGATCGTGCTGTTCGGCGAACACGGCATTGAATACCGCCACCCGCCAGCCGGGCTGGTCGACGAGGTGCGGGCGCGGGACGGCGTCTCGAGCGTGCAGATCACGTTCCACGACGACCGGCCGGCGTCGTGGCACGCGATGCCGCCCGGCGGCTTCCGCCTCGCCGTCGTCAACTGCTGGGACCGCGACGCGGGTCTCCGCGCCCGCGAGACGCTGGCGCTGAACTTCTGGTCGACGCAGCAGCTCCGGCCGGCGCGCAGGCGCAAGGCCGGCGACAGGGCCGCGGGCGCGCGGTGAACGAGGCCCTCGCCGATCTCTCCCTGATCGAGGAGATCGAGAACGTCTGGATTCCGGCGGCGGGCGGCGCCCGGCTCGCAGCGCGGCTCTGGCTGCCCAAGGGGGCGCGCGAGGCGCCGGTGCCGGCGATCCTGGAATACATCCCCTACCGCAAGCGCGACTTCATGCGCGAGCGCGACGAGCCGATGCACCGGCACTACGCGCTCTCGGGCTATGCCAGCGTGCGCGTCGACCTGCGCGGCAGCGGCGACTCGGACGGCGTGCTCGACGACGAGTACTCGGCGGTCGAGCTGCGCGACGCGCTCGCGATCATCGCCTGGATCGCCGAGCAGCCGTGGTGCGACGGCGCGGTCGGGATGACCGGCATTTCCTGGGGCGGGTTCAACGCGCTGCAGGTCGCGGCGCTGGGCCCGCCCGCGCTGAAAGCGATCATCACGCTCTGCGCCTCCGACGACCGCTATGCCGACGATGCCCACTACAAGGGCGGGTGCCTGCTGAACGAGAACATGCAGTGGGGCTCGATCCTGACGCTCTACAACGCCCTGCCGCCCGATCCCGAGATCGTGGGCGAGCGCTGGCGCGCGATGTGGCTCGAGCGGATCGAGGCGGTCGAGCCGTTCCCGGCGCTCTGGATGCGCCACCCCGCGCGCGACGCCTACTGGCGCCACGGGTCGGTCTGCGAGGATTTCTCGGCCATCCGCTGCCCGGTCTACGCGGTCGGCGGCTGGGCCGACGGCTACACCAACGCGGTGCCGCGGCTGATGGCGGGGCTGGAATGCCCGCGAAAGGGGCTGATCGGGCCCTGGGCGCACGCCTATCCGCACATCGCGGTGCCGGGGCCGAGGATCGGCTATCTGCAGGAGGCCGTGCGCTGGTGGGACCACTGGCTCAAGGGCCGCGACACCGGCATCATGGACGAGCCGATGCTGCGCGTCTGGATGCAGGAGAGCGTGCGCCCGGCGCCGCAATACGCCATGCGTCCCGGCCGCTGGATCGCCGAGCGCCAGTGGCCGAGCCCGCGCATCGAGCGGCTGCGCTACCACCTCGACTGGGGCTATCTCTCGCCCGACCCGGCGCATGTCCACGAGATCGGCTTCTCGTCGCCGCAGACGCTGGGGGTCCGCGCCGGCGAGTGGTGCGGCTTCGGCGCCGACGGCGAGGCGCCGCGCGACCAGCGGGCCGACGACGGCGGCAGCCTCGTCTTCGACAGCGACGCGGGGACGGAGGCGGTCGAGTTCCTGGGCGCGCCGGTGCTCGAGCTCGAGGTCCGGGCCGACCGGGCGGTCGCGCACCTGGTCGCGCGGCTCTGCGACGTCGCGCCCGACGGCGCCTCGCTCCGCATCTCCTACGGGGTGCTCAACCTCGCGCACCGCGACGGCCACGCCGAGCCGCGGGCGCTGGAGCCCGGGCGCTGGTATCGCGTGCGCCTGCAGCTCGACGACCTGGCCCACCGGCTGCCGGCGGGGCACCGGCTGCGGCTCGCGCTCTCGACCTCGTACTGGCCGATGATCTGGCCGGCGCCCGAGCCCGTGACGCTGACGGTCAGGACCGGCGAGGCGCGGCTCGACCTGCCGGTGCGGCCGCCATCGCCCGACGACGCAGGCCTGGCGCCGTTCCCGGAAGCGTCGGCGCCGCCGGGGGCCTCGCCACGGAGGATCCGGCCGCTCGGCTTCCGCCGCACGATCGAGATCGATCTCGCGACCAACGAGCTGGTCTACACGGCCGAAGGCGACGGCGGCGAGTTCGGCGGCGCGGCGCTCGCGCGGCTCGACGACATCGCCCTCGACATCGGCTACCACCAGCTGAAGCGCTACCGCATCCTGGAGGACGACCCGCTGTCGGCGGAGACCGAGCTTCAGCAGTCCGCCGTCCTGAGGCGGCCCGGCTGGCACGTCCGCGTCGACTGCCGCACCCGGCTCCGCGCCACCGCCGGCGCCTTCGCCTTCACCGGCGACCTCGAGGCGTGGGAGAACGACGTGAGCGTCGCGCGGCGCGCCTGGACGCTGTCGATCCCGCGCCGCCTGCTCTGAGCCGCGCCCGGCAGGAGCCGCCGGGCGGCGGGAAGCGGGGGGTGCTTCATGCCAGGGCCCCGTGGACCCGGGCCCGCTGGCGCTGGCCCGGGCCTGACCCGGGACTACCTTGTCCGCCGCTCGGAAGGAGGCCTCGGCGCGGGGGCCGGGGCACCGTGGTCAGTGCGGCCTGGATCGACGAGCGCGGGTATCAGAGG
>DATKCY010000190.1:0-23342 GCA_035512995.1 Thermohalobaculum sp. | reverse complement strand
GGCCTCCGGGCCTCAGACGCTCATGCAGACATACTTGATGTCGACATAGTCGCTGATGCCGTACTTCGAGCCCTCGCGGCCGAGGCCCGACTGCTTGACCCCGCCGAAGGGCGCGACCTCGGTCGAGATGATGCCGGTGTTCACGCCGACGATGCCGTATTCCAGCGCCTCGGCCACCTTCCAGACCCGGCTGAGGTCGCGGGCGTAGAAGTAGGAGGCAAGGCCGAAGATCGTGTCGTTGGCGAGCCGGATCACCTCGCCCTCGTCCTTGAAGCGGAAGAGGGGGGCCACCGGCCCGAACGTCTCCTCGCGGCTCACGACAGCGTCCTGCGGCACGCCCGTCATGACCGTCGGCTCGAAGAAGGTGCCGCCCTTCTCGTGCCGCTTGCCGCCGGTCACGATCTCGGCGCCGCGCTTCTTCGCGTCGGCGACGTGCTCCTCGATCTTCCTGACGCCCTTCTCCTCGATGATCGGGCCGATCTGCACGCCGTCCTCGAAGCCGTTGCCGACCTTGAGCGCGGAAACCGCCTGGCCCAGCTTCTCGGCGAAGGCGTCGTAGACGCCGTCCTGCACGTAGATGCGGTTGGCGCAGACGCAGGTCTGCCCGGCGTTGCGGAACTTCGACGCGATCGCGCCCTCGACCGCGGCGTCTAGGTCGGCGTCGTCGAACACGATGAACGGCGCGTTGCCGCCGAGCTCGAGGCTGATCTTCTTGATCTGGTCCGAGCACTGCTTCATCAGGATGCGCCCGACCTCGGTCGAGCCGGTGAAGGTGATCTTCGCCACCTTCTCGTTGGTGCAGAGCTCGCGGCCGACGCCCGAGCTGTCGGTCGAGTTCACGACGTTGAACACGCCCCTCGGAATGCCGGCCTGCTCGGCCAGAACCGCGAGCGCGTTGCACGACAGCGGCGTCAGCGCCGCGGGGCGCGAGACGACCGTGCAGCCCGCGGCCAGCGCCGGCCCGACCTTGCGCGTGATCATCGCGTTCGGGAAGTTCCAGGGCGTGATCGTGCCGACGACGCCGACCGGCTGCTTCAGCACGACGATTCGCTTGTCCGCCAGGTGGCCCGGGATCGTGTCGCCGTAGAGCCGCTTGCCCTCCTCCGCGAACCACTCGATGAAGCTCGCGCCGTAGGCGATCTCACCCTTGGCCTCGGCGAGCGGCTTGCCCATCTCGGCGGTGAGGATACGGCCGAGGTCGTCCTGGTGCTCCATCATCAGTTCGTACCAGCGCCGGAGCACTGCGGCCCGCTCCTTGGCCGTCTTCGCCCTCCACTCGGGAAGAGCCGCGTGGGCCGCGTCGATCGCGCGCTTCGTCTCGGCGACGCCGAGGTCGGCGCAGGCCACGATCTCCTCGCCGGTCGCGGGGTTGGTGACGGCGAAGGTCTTTCCCTCGTCACCCTCGACCCACTGGCCGTCGATGTAGGACCGGCTCTCGAGCAGGCTGGAATTCGTCAGATCGAACATGGGGGCTCCTCCCGTGCTGGGATGTTCGCAAAAGTCCTGACCGGGTTAATGAGGGCCGGGGGAACGCCCGTCAACTCCCCCTCAGGGCAGCGCGATCGTCAGGACCGAGTCCCGTCCGCTCGCCCTCAGCCGCGTCTGCGTCTCCGGTCCCTCGGCCTCGACCGCAATGCCGCCCTCGCCGACGATGCGGATGCGGCAGTCGATGGGGCCGGCGTCGAAGCCGAAGCGCTGCACCTCGTCGCCGGCGTGCTCGATCACCGGTTGCTCGCCTTGCGTGCAGCGGACGGCGAACTGCGTGCCGTCGTCGGGCGTGACCTCGAGCGTCAGGGGCTGCTGCGCCCATGCCGCGCCGGCAGCGAGCGCCGCCGCCAGCGCCGCTGCCTTCAATCCAGCACGCATGTGTCCCGTCCCGACGCCTCGAGCGTCCGCGCGCCGTTGGCGATCGCGCCGGCGCGGCTGCGGGTGGCCCGGCCGGGGGCGGACGCGCTGCGGTCGCGCGGTGCCGGCAGGACGGCGGCCAGCAGCGCCGCCTCGGGCAGGGTCAGCGCGGCGGCAGGCTTGCCGAAATAGCGTTGCGCCGCCGCCTCGGCACCGAACGCGCCGGTGTCGAACTCGGCCACGTTCAGGTAGACCTCCATGATCCGCGGCTTCGGCCACAGCGCCTCCATGCCCAGGGCAAAGCCGGCCTCGAGCCCCTTCCGCGGCCAGCTTCGCCCGTGCCACAGGAACACGTTCTTGGCGGTCTGCTGCGTGATCGTCGATCCTCCGATCAGCCGTTTGCCTGACAGCGTCTGGTCGAGCGCCGCCCGCGTCGCCTGCCAGTCTATACCGTCGTGCTCGCAGAAGCGCGCATCCTCGGCCGCCATGACCGCCCGCACGAGATGGGGAGAGATCGCGCCCAGGTCGCGCCACGCCCGCTCGACCCGGCCGAGCCGGGCCTCCTCGGCCACGAGATGCGTCCAGATCGGCGGGTCGACGAACCGGTAGAGCCCGATCCAGCCGAGCGAGATCAGCACGAACCAGAGCACCAGCCGCACCGCGAAACCCGACAGGCGGCGCACGAAGCCCCGCCGCCGCGGCGCGCCGTCCTCCGCCGTCTGCCCTGCGGGGTCCTCCGCCGCCAGCTCGTCCCGCGCCCGCACCCGATCCTCCTGCCCCGGAGGCAAGGTGGCGCCCGCAGGCCGCGGGCGCAAGGCCGGGCCGGGCTCAGGCCCGGGCGAGGTCCCGGCGGTCGCTCAGGCTGTGGGCGAGCCGCGCGATCATCTCCTTCGGGCAGACCTGCCAGAAGTGGCTGATCTCGGTCTCCCAGTCGCGCAGGATGCCCTGAGCCCGGATCGAGCCGGTCTGCCGGGCGTGCTCCTCGACCAGAGCCTTCAACTCGCCCTCCCAGTGCCGGCTCTCGACCCGCTGGACCTGCAGCGTGTCGCGGTTGACGCGCAAGCCGAAGGCGTCGTCGGGGTCGTAGACCCAGGCCATGCCGCCGGTCATGCCGGCACCGAAATTGTCGCCGACCGAGCCGAGGATCACCGCGTGCCCGCCGGTCATGTACTCGCAGCCGTTCGAGCCGCAGCCCTCGACCACCACGTCGGCGCCGGAGTTGCGCACGCAGAACCGCTCGCCCGCGCGACCGGCGGCGAAGAGCTTGCCCGCCGTCGCACCGTAGAGGACGGTGTTGCCGATGATCGTGTTCTCGTGCGCGACCAGCGGCGAGGTCAGGGGCGGGCGCACCGTGACGACCCCGCCCGACAGGCCCTTGCCGACATAGTCGTTGGCGTCGCCATAGACCTCGAGCTTCAGCCCGGGCGCCGCGAAGGCCCCGAGCGACTGGCCGGCCGAGCCGTCGAGGCGCACGGTCAGGTGCCCCTCCTGCAGCTGGTTCTCCTGACCGAAGCGGCGCACGATGTGGCTCGAGACCCGCGCGCCGATGGTCCGGAGCGTGTTCTGCACCGTGTAGTTCAGCTGCATCTTCTCGCCGTCCTTGAAGAACGGCCCGGCGTCCGCGACGATCTGCGCGTCGAGCGTGTCGTCGACCGGCGTCCGCGGCCCCGTGCGGTTCAGCACGATCTCGTCGTCGTCGTCGACGCGGACCAGCATCGGGTTCAGGTCGAGGTCGTCGAGATGCGGCGCGCCGCGGCTGACCTGGGTCAGCAGGTCGGCCTTGCCGATGATGTCGTCGAGCGAGCGCGCGCCGATCGACGCCAGGATCTCGCGCACCTCCTGCGCGAGCAGCGAGAACAGGTTCACGACCTTGTCCGCGGTGCCCGTGAACTTCTCGCGCAGCGACTCGTTCTGGGTGCAGACCCCGACCGGGCAGGTGTTCGAGTGGCACTGCCGGACCATGATGCAGCCCATCGCGATCAGCGACGCGGTGCCGACGCCGTACTCCTCGGCCCCCATCATCGCCGCGATGACGATGTCGCGGCCCGTCCTCAGCCCGCCGTCGGTGCGCAGCGTGACGCGCGAGCGCAGGTCGTTCAGCGACAGCACCTGGTGCGACTCGGTCAGCCCCATCTCCCAGGGCACGCCCGCATACTTGATCGACGTCTGGGGCGAGGCGCCGGTGCCGCCGTTGTGGCCCGCGATCAGGATCACGTCGGCCTTCGCCTTCGCGACGCCGGCCGCGATGGTGCCGACGCCGGTGGAGGCCACCAGCTTCACGCAGACCTTGGCCTCGGGGTTGATCTGCTTCAGGTCGTAGATGAGCTGCGCCAGGTCCTCGATCGAGTAGATGTCGTGGTGCGGCGGCGGCGAGATCAGGGTCACGCCCGGCGTCGCGTGGCGCAACTTCGCGATCATCTCGGTGACCTTGAAGCCGGGAAGCTGCCCGCCCTCGCCGGGCTTCGCGCCCTGCGCGATCTTGATCTCGAGCTCGCGGCAGTTGTTCAGGTACTCGGCCGTGACCCCGAAGCGGCCCGAGGCGACCTGCTTGATCTTGGCGCTCGCGTTGTCGCCGTTCGGCATCGGGTGGGAGTGCGCCGGGTCCTCGCCGCCCTCGCCCGAATCGGACTTCGCGCCGATCCGGTTCATCGCGATGTTCAGCGTCTTGTGCGCCTCCGGCGACAGCGCGCCGAGCGACATGCCGGGCGTCACGAAGCGCTTCCGGATCGAGGTGATCGACTCGACCTCCTCGATCGGCACAGGCGCGGCCGCCGGCTTGAAGTCGAGCAGGTCGCGCAGATGGATCGGCGGCAGCTGCCGCATCCCCTCCGAATACCGCTTCCACGCCTGGTACGAGTTCGCGCCGACCGCCGCCTGCATCGCGTGGATCATCCGCGCGGCCCAGGCGTGGCTCTCGCCCTGCCGGCGCGCCTTGTAGATGCCGCCGATCGGCAGCACCTCCGCGCCCGGCGCCCAGGCGCGGGCGTGGATCGCCCTCAGCTTCTGCTCGATGCCCGAGAGGCCGATGCCGGAGATCCGGGACGACATGCCGGGGAAGAACTCGGCCACCATCGCGCGGCTGAGGCCCAGCGCCTCGAAGTTGCGCCCGCCGCGATAGGACGAGATCACGCTGATCCCCATCTTCGAGATGATCTTCAGCAGGCCCCAGTCGATCGCCGTGCGGAAGTTCGCGACCGCCTGCTCCGCGCTCATGTCGCCGAACAGCCCCCGCTGGTGGCGGTCGAGGATCGAGTCCTGCGCGAGATAGGCGTTGACGGTCGTGGCGCCGCAACCGATCAGCACCGCGAAGTAGTGCGCGTCCAGGCACTCCGCCGAGCGCACGTTGAGCGAGCAGAAGGTGCGCAGCCCCCGGTCGGTCAGCCAGCCATGCACGGCCGAGACGGCCAGGATCATCGGCATCGCGACCCGCCCGGTGTCGGCGGTGTGGTCGGTCAGGATCAGGTGGCCGCAGCCCGCGCGCACGGCCTGCTCCGCCTCCTCGCGGATGCGGTAGAGCGCGCGGCGGAGGGCGCCCCGCTCCTCGTCCGGAGCGAAGGTGCACTGGAGGACGCGGCAGTCGTCGCCGAAGGCCTCCGTCAGCCGTTCGTACTGGCCGTTGGTCAGGACCGGGCTCTCGAGCGTGATGATCTCGGTCTGGCTCGAGTCCTGGTCGAGCACGTTCTTGAGATTGCCGAAGCGGGTCTTCAGCGACATCACCCGGTGCTCGCGAAGCGAGTCGATCGGCGGGTTCGTGACCTGGCTGAAATTCTGCCGGAAGAAGTGGCTGAGCGGCCGGTAGGTGTCGCTGAGCACCGCGACGGGCGTGTCGTCGCCCATCGAGCCGATCGCCTCCTTCGCGTCCTCGGCCATCGGGTGCAGGATCGTCTCGAGTTCCTCGAGCGAGTAGCCGGCGGCGATCTGGCGGCGCCTGAGTGCCTCGCCCGAGTGGAAGCTCCGTTCCGCCGCGCCCCCCATCTCGACGGAGAGCTCGGTGATCCGGCTCGTCCATTCGGCATAGGGCTGCTCGGCCGCCAGCTCGTCCTTGATCTCGTGGTCGTGCATGAGCCGGCCCTCGGCCAGGTCGACCGCCAGCATCTGCCCGGGACCGAGCGCGCCCTTCTCGCGGATCATCGCCTCGTCGGTCGGCACCATGCCGACCTCGGAGCCCGCGATCGCCAGCCCGTCGCCGGTGATCACGTAGCGCATGGGCCTCAGCCCGTTGCGGTCGAGCCCGGCGCAGACCCAGCGCCCGTCGGTCATCGCCAGCGCCGCGGGTCCGTCCCAGGGCTCCATCACGGCGTTGGAATAGGCGTACATCGCCTTCCACGCCTCCGGCATCGTCTCGGAGTTCGACCAGGCCTCGGGCACCAGCATCGTCTTCGCCATCGGCGCGTTGCGGCCCGCGCGCACCATGACCTCGAAGACCGCGTCGAGCGCGGCCGAATCGGACGCCCCCGTCGGCACGATCGGCTTGATGTGCTCGGCAAGCTCGCCCAGGAAGTTCGAGGCCATGCGGATCTCGTGGCTCCGCATCCAGTTCAGGTTCCCCTTGAGCGTGTTGATCTCGCCGTTGTGCGCGAGCATCCGGAACGGCTGCGCCAGCCACCACTGCGGGAAGGTGTTGGTCGAGTAGCGCTGGTGGTAGATCGCGAAGGCGCTCTCGAAGCGCTCGTCCATCAGGTCGGGGTAGAAGGCGTCGACCTGCTCGGCCAGCATCATGCCCTTGTAGATCAGGCTGCGGCACGACAGCGAAGCGATGTAGAGGCCGGCCACGTGGGCTGCGACGGCGGCCTTCTCGATCCGCCGGCGGATGACGTAGAGCTCGCGCTCGAAGGTCTCCTCGTCGACCCCCTTGGCGTTCGAGATCAGGATCTGCTCGATCGCCGGTCGGGTCGCGCGCGCCTTCTCGCCCAAGACCGAGATGTCGACCGGCACCTGACGCCAGCCGTAGATGTAGTAGCCGAGGCGCAGCACCTCGGCCTCGACGATCGTGCGGCAGGTCTCCTGGGCCGCGAAGTCGTTCCGCGGCAGGAACACCTGGCCGACCGCGATCAGCTCGCCGCCGTGCTCGTGGCCCGTGCGCCGGATCTGGTCGGCGAAGAAGGCGGGCGGGATCTGCACGTGGATGCCCGCGCCGTCGCCGGTCTTGCCGTCGGCGTCGACGGCGCCCCGGTGCCAGACGGCTTTCAGGGCCATCAGCCCCTTGGCCACGACCTCGCGCCGGGGCTTGCCGTCGATCGCGGCGATGAAGCCGACGCCGCAGCTGTCGCGCTCCTCCTCCGGCAGATAGAGCCCCGTCTCCGCCAGCCGTGCGGCGCGCAGGGTGCGCTCGCCGACCCAGGTATCGTCGATGATCCGCCCGGTCATGGCCCCGACTCCTTCTGCCCGGCCGCGTCGCCGCCGCCGTATTTCATCATGAGCTCCGCGCCCGTCATCGTCTCGCGCTCGCCGGCAAAGCGGTAGTGGCCGGGCTGCTCCTCGACGAACACCTCCTGCCCGAAGGTCAGGCCCGACTGGTCGTCGAGCGTGCCGACGTTCAGCATGTGCTCGTCTCCGTCGAGGAAGCGCCAGTAGAGCGCCGAGCCGCAGACCCGGCAGCTCCCGCGCTCCGCCCACTCCGACGAGCGCCAGCAGAGGATGTTCTCCGGCGCCGAGAACCGCACGCCGCGGCCCCGGATCGCCATGTAGACGCCCCCGGCCCAGCGCCGGCAGGTCGCGCAATGGCAGGCGCCGTACTCCGCCGGCACCTCCGCCTCGTAGGCGACGGCACCGCAGGCGCAGCGCCCGGTGCGGGGCCCGCGCATTACTCAGCCGCCACCGCGACGCGCGCGCCCAGGTAGCCGGCGATCGCGTCCGCGGCCTCGCGGCCGTCGCGAATCGCCCAGACCACCAGCGACGCGCCGCGCACGATGTCGCCGGCGGCGTAGACGCCGGGGAGCGAGGTTGCGTGGGTGCGGAAGTCGGCCTTGATCGTGCCCCAGCGCGTGACCTCGAGGCCCTCGACGCCCCAGAGCTTCGGCAGCTCCTCGGGCTCGAAGCCGAGCGCCTTGATCGCGAGGTCGCAAGGCTCGGTGAAGTCCGACCCCGGCACCTCCTCCGGCATCATCCGCCCGGTCTGGTCGGGCGCGCCGAGGCGCATGCGCACGGCCCTGACCCCGGTCACGCTGTCGTCCCCGGTGAACCCCTTGGGCGCGGTCAGCCAGACGAACTCGACACCCTCCTCCTCGGCATTCGCGACCTCGCGCAGGCTGCCGGGCATGTTCTGCCGGTCGCGGCGGTAGAGGCACTTGACGCTTACAGCGCCCTGCCGGACGGCGGTGCGGACGCAGTCCATCGCCGTGTCGCCGCCGCCGATCACGACCACGCGCTTGGCCGCAGCGTCCAGCGTGCCGTCGTCGAACGCCGGCACAGCGTCGCCGAAGCCCTTGCGGTTCGACGCGGTCAGGTAGTCGATCGCCGGCACGATCCCCGCGACGCCGGAGCCCGGGCCGCCGAGGTCGCGGCTCTTGTAGACGCCGGTCGCGATCACCAGCGCGTCGTGGCGCTCGCTCAGCGCCTCGAAGCTCTCGTCCTCGCCGATCCGGCAGTTCAGGCGGAATTCGACGCCACCCTCCTCGAACAGCCGGTTGTAGCGCTCGACCACCTCCTTCTCGAGCTTGAAGCTGGGGATGCCGTAGACCATGAGCCCGCCCGAGCGGTCGTAGCGGTCGTAGACGGTGACCCCGAAACCCATCCGGCGCAGCCGGTCGGCGGCGGCGAGCCCCGCGGGCCCGGCGCCGATGATGCCGACCGTCTCGGGCCGATCGTTCAGCGGGCGGATCGGCTCGACCCAACCGCGCTCCCAGGCCGTGTCGGTGATGTATTTCTCGACCGCGCCGATCGTGACGGTGCCGTGGCCCGACTGCTCGATGACGCAGGAGCCCTCGCAGAGCCGGTCCTGCGGGCAGATGCGCCCGCAGATCTCGGGGAAGGTGTTGGTCGCGCGGGAGACCTGGTAGGCCTCCTCGAGCCGGCCCTCGGCGGTCAGCTTCAGCCAGTCGGGGATGTTGTTGTGCAGCGGACAGTGCGTCTGGCAGAACGGCACGCCGCACTGCGAGCAGCGCGCCGACTGCTCGGCCGCCTTGGCGTCGGCGAACTCGGCATAGATCTCGTGGAAGTCGTGCGCGCGGCCGTCCGCGGCCCGCTTCTCTGGCATCTCGCGCCCCTGCGAGACGAACTTGAGCATCCGCTCCGCCATCCGTTTCCTCCGGTGCCTCCGCCTGCGCGGGCGCTGTCGGCCCTCTCTGCCGGGGGCTTTCATGCCTTTCTACCCGAACCCGGGGCGCAGTTCAGTCAGAATCACTGACGCAACCAGACCGCCTCGGCGCTTCGGCACCGCATAAGCCGCAGCGAAAGATAAAAATCAAGTCACGTGTGCTGACCATTCGCATCGCCCACCTCTTCCCCGTTGCGTTCCCGGTCCCAGTGTCTACCAAGGCCGCTCGCGCGTCACCCAGCCCCCGGGCCCTCCGCATGACCCTCTTCGACGTCGTCGTCCTGTCCCTGATCCAGGGGATCACCGAGTTCCTGCCGATCTCGTCCTCCGGCCACCTCGTGCTCTGGCCGCTGCTGACCGGGCGCCCGGACCAGGGCTTGATGATGGACGTCGCGGTGCACTTCGGCACCTTCGTCGCCATCTGCTGGTTCTTTCGCGGCGAGATCGCCAGCATCGCCCGCGGCCTCGGCGACATCGCGCGCCGCCGCCTCGCCACGCCGGACGCCCGCCTCGTCTGGCTGCTCGGCGTCGCGACCGTGCCGGCGGTGGTCGTCGGCCTCGCGCTCAGCGTCACCGGCGCGGTCGAGGCGCTCCGGGCCCTGGAAATCATCGGCTGGACGACGCTGCTCGGCGGCATCCTGCTCTGGCTCGCCGACCGCTTCGGGCCCGAGCGGCGCGAGAGCGGCGGCTGGACCCTCCGCGACGCGATCCTCATGGGCCTCGCCCAGGCGCTGGCGCTCGTCCCGGGCACCAGCCGCTCAGGGATCACGATGACGGCGGCGCGCGCCCTCGGCTTCGAGCGGACGGCCGCGGCGCGCATCGCGCTCCTCATGGCCGTGCCCGTGACCCTGGCCGCCAGCACGCTCGAGGTCCTCGACCTCGCGTCCGAGCCGACGACGGGGCCCGTCTGGCACCTCGTCCTCGGCGCCGTCCTCTCCTGCCTCGCGGCCCTCGGCGCCCTCTCGGTCATGTTCCGCATGTTCTCCGGCAACTGGACGATGGGCGTCTTCGCCCTCTATCGTCTGGTCCTCGGCGCGGTCCTGCTCGGCCTCGCCTACGGCTGAGACCGGAGAGGGCCAGGACGCATGGCGGAGAGGGCCGGACTGACGGCGCGGGGCATCGGCACGATGCTGCTCATGGGCCTGATCGCAGGCTGGCTCGCAAGCTGGGTTCTCGGCGGGGGCGGGCTCATCAAGTACGTCATCTGGGGCGTGCTCGGCTCGTTCGTCGGCGGGCTGGTCCTGCCGCGCGTCGGGCTCGACATCCGCACCGGCTCGCGCTTCTGGGACGACATCCTGACCGCGACCATCGGCGCGATCATCCTGGTCGTCCTCGCCCGCATCATCACCTGAAACGTCGACGGCGGAGGCCGCCCGAGGATCAGGAGAAGCGGTCCTCGCGCCGGTCCTCGGTCAGCACGTTGTACTGGCCGTAGGGGCGATAGCCGACAAGGTAGCTCTCGACGATCGCCTCGGGCGCGCTCGGGCGGATGCCGAAGGCCTCGAACCCCTGGGCGCCCTCGGCGACGACGTTGTCGCGGCCCAGCATCGCCACCTGGTCCTCGGTCAGCGGCGGGCTCGGCAGCCACCGCATCAGCCGCGCCTGCAGCCGCGCCACCGGGAGGGGAATGTCGACGATGAACCGCCGCCTGCGGATCGCCTTCAGCATCAGCTCCATGAGCTCGCGGAAGGTGTAGACGGTCGGGCCGCCGAGCTCGTAGACGCCGGCCGGCACCTCGCCTGCGGCCGCCTTCGCCGCGGCGCTGGCGACGTCGACCACCCAAACCGGCTGGAACCGGGTCGAGCCGCCGACCACCGGAACCACCGGGCTCAGCATCGCGATCGACGCAAAGCGGTTGAAGAACCGATCCTCGTTGCCGAAGATGATCGAGGGGCGCAGGATCACGGCGTCCGCGAACGCCTCCCGCACCGCCTTCTCGCCCGCGGCCTTGGTGCGGCCGTATTCGCCCGGGCTGTCCTCGGCCGCGCCGATGGCGGAGATCTGGACCAGCCGCCGCGCCCCCTCCTCGGCCGCGATCCGAGCGACCCGCGCCGCGCCCTCGGCCTGCACCGCCGCGAACGTGTTCTTGCCCGAGGGCGCCAGCACGCCGACGCAGTTCACGACCGCGTCCGAGCCCCTGATCGCCGCGCGGGTCGAGAACTCGTCGCGGATGTTGCACTGGACCGGCATCACCTGGCCGGGCGTTCCGTAGGTCATGACGAAGGGCGCGTCGTTCGGCCGGCGGCAGCCGACCCGGACCATCCAGCCCCGCCGCGCCATGGCCTGCGCGACATAGCGGCCGACAAAGCCCGAGCCGCCGACGACCGTGACAAGCGGGGCGTTCGACATCGGCATGACCATGGGGTGCCTCCCGGAACCGCTGACCGCCTTCCGTCTAAAGAGCCTCGCCCGCCCGGACAAGTGCGCAAATCGCACGGCCCCGGCGCCCCCGCCCGTTGACAGCCGACCCGCCGCTGGATACATCGCCGCCACCTACACGCACGCGGTGCGAGCCCAGGTGGCGGAATTGGTAGACGCGCCAGCTTCAGGTGCTGGTTTCCGTATGGAAGTGGAAGTTCGAGTCTTCTCCTGGGCACCATAACGCTCGTGCCGACCGGCTGGCCGAGGGCGGGCTTCATGACGACACCGACGCTGCACGAAGGCGACCTGCCTGACGGGCTGGATCTCGGACCGGTCGTCGCGATCGACTGCGAGACGATGGGGTTGAAGCCCGCGCGCGACCGGCTTTGCCTGGTGCAGCTCTCCTCCGGCGACGGCACCGCCCATCTCGTGCGCATGGCGCCGGGACCGGTCGAGGCGCCGAACCTCGCGCGCCTGGTCGGCGATCCGGACGTGCTCAAGCTCTTTCATTTCGGGCGCTTCGACATCGCGGTGCTCGCGCTCAACCTCCGCGCCGTCGCGCGGCCGGTCTGGTGCACCAAGATCGCCTCGAAGCTGACCCGCACCTACACCGACCGGCACGGGCTCAAGAACCTTTGCTCCGAGCTCCTCGGCATCGACATCTCGAAACAGCAGCAGTCGTCGGACTGGGGCAGCGACGAGCTGAGCGAGGCGCAGATGGAATACGCCGCCACCGACGTCCTGCACCTGCACGCGCTCAAGGACGTGCTCGAGCGCCGGCTCGAGCGCGAGGGCCGGCTCCAGCTCGCGCAGGCGTGCTTCGCATTCCTGCCCGATCGTGCGATGCTCGACCTCGCCGGATGGCCCGAGCAGGACATCTTCGAGCACTGAGGGACAGGGCCGTGACCGAGCAGATTGAGGCCACGAACGCGGGCGCGGGCCCGCGCCCCGGCGCGGCCGGGCAGACGCTCGAGACCGCGCGGCGCGTCCTCCGGCTCGAGGCCGACGCCCTCGCGAGCTTCGCCGACAGCCTCGACACCGCCTTCTCGGACGCCGTCGAGCTGATGCTCCGGACCGAAGGCCGGGTGATCGTGTCAGGGGTCGGCAAGTCCGGCCATGTCGGGCGCAAGGTCGCGGCGACGCTGGCCTCGACCGGCACGCCCGCATTCTTCGTCCACGCGTCCGAGGCGAGCCACGGCGACCTCGGCATGATCACGCCGCACGACGTCGCGCTCCTCCTGTCGAATTCGGGCGAGACGAAGGAGCTCGCCGACGTGATCGCCCACACCCGGCGCTTCTCCATCCCGCTGATCGGGGTCGCCTCGCGGCCGGAATCGACGCTGATGAAAGCCGCCGACGTCGCCCTCGCCCTGCCGCAGGCGCCCGAGGCCTGCGCCGTCGGCATGGCGCCGACAACGTCCACGACGCTGACGATGGCGCTCGGCGATGCGCTCGCGGTGGCGCTGATGGAGCGCCGCGGCTTCACGCCCGAGCACTTCCACGTCTTCCATCCCGGCGGGCGCCTCGGCGCGCGCCTGATAAAGGTGTCCGACCTGATGGCCACGGGCTCGGCCCTGCCGCTCGTCCCCGCGCCCGCGCCGATGTCCGAGGCGCTGATCGAGATGAGCCGCAAGAGCTTCGGCGCCGTCGGGATCCAGGACCAGCACGGGCTGTTGCAAGGCATCATCACCGACGGCGACCTGCGCCGGAACATGGAGGGGCTGCTCGACCGCCGCGCGGGCGAGGTCGCGACGCCCGGCCCCGAGACGATCCGCCCCGACCAGCTGGCGGGCGAGGCGCTGGCGGTGATGAACGCGCGCAAGATCACCTGCCTCTTCGTCACCGCCGCCGACGATCCGCGCCGCCCCGTCGGCCTCCTGCACATCCACGACTGCCTGCGCGCCGGCGTCGACGCCTGATGCCATGCAGCGGCGCGCCGACAGCATCGAGCGGCGCCAGGCCCGGCTCCAGCGCCGCGCCCGTCTGGTTGGCTGGGCCAAGTGGCTGCTGCCGCTCGGCGCCCTCGGCCTGATCGCCGCGATCTTCCTTGCCGGGCGCGAGACCGGACACATCGCCGAGGTGTTCACGCCGGAGGAGATCGCGCGCCTCGGCGCCGGGCTCCGGCTCGACAACCCGCGCCTCGCGGGCGTGACCGAGCGGGACCAGCCCTACGAGCTGACCGCCTCCGCCGCCGTCCCCGACGGACCGATGGCCGAGGAGGTGACGCTGGAGCAGCCCAAGGGCTGGATCGAGGCCGGCGAACGCCGCATCGACGCCCTGGCCGAGACCGCCCACCTGAACCGCGAGGCTCGCCTTCTGACCCTCTACGGCGGCGTCGAGGTCGAGACCTCCGACGGCTGGCAGGGAGCGACGCCGCGCATGACCGTCGAGCTCGCGGAGCGGCGCGCCGCCGGTCCCGAGCCCGTCCGCCTGAGCAGCCCGCGCGGCACGCTGGAGGCGGGCAGCTTCCGCGTGGAATATCCTGACGAGGACGCGGGCGGCGCGGGCGGGAGCCCGGCGGAAGACGCGCGGATTTGGTTTGAAAACGGGGTGCGTCTGCGCTTCACTCCGCGCGCGCCGGGCTCGGGCGACGACGCCGACCCGACAGCCGAGTGAAACGAGGAGAGCCAGTGCCGACACTCCCAACCGCCCGCCTCTTCGCCGCGGCCCTCGTCGCGGCGCTGGTCGCAGCTCCTGCGCTGGCGCAGCAGACGGCCGCCACCGGCGGCAGCGGCAGCGGCCCGTTCGGCGGCTTCAGGCACGACAGCTCCGCCCCGATCGAGGTCACGTCCGAAAGCCTCGAGGTGCGCGAGGGCGAGCAGATCGCGATCTTCACCGGCGACGTGGTCGCGGGCCAGGGCACGCTCCGCCTGACCGCCGACACCGTGACCGTCAACTACGGCGGCGATGGCGAGACGGGCGAGATCGACAGCATGATCGCCGAGGGCAACGTGTTCCTCTCGAACGGCTCGGAGACCGCCGAGGGCGCGCGCGCCGAATACGACGTCGCCGACGGCATGATGCGCATGTCGGGCGACGTGGTGCTGACCCAGGGGCAGAACGCCATCTCCGGCGAGACGCTCGTGATCGACCTCGAGGCCGGGACCGGGCGCGTCGAGGGCTCGGGCCAGGGCCCGGACGGAGGGCGGGTCAAGAGCATCTTCACGCCCTCGAGCCAGTAGGCCCATGGGCGCCGGCCCCCGCGATCCCGCCCCGGAGGGGCAGGCCGGCCTGCACGTCACCGGTCTCGGCAAGTCCTACAGGCGCCGCCCGGTGGTCCGCGACGTGTCGCTCCGCCTCGACCGCGGCGAGGTCGTGGGGCTGCTCGGGCCGAACGGCGCCGGCAAGACGACCTGCTTCTACATGGTCATCGGGCTGATCCCGGCGGACGCCGGCAAGATCACGCTCGACGGGCTCGACATCTCGCGCCTGCCGATGTACCGCCGCGCCCGCCTCGGCCTCGGCTATCTGCCGCAGGAGGCCTCGATCTTCCGCGGGCTGACGGTCGAGCAGAACATCCTGGCCGTGCTCGAGCTGGTCGAGCGCGATCGCGTCCGCCGCGCCGCCCGCCTCGACGAGCTGCTGGGCGAGTTCTCGATCACGCATCTGCGGCACACGCCCTCGCCCGCGCTCTCCGGCGGCGAGCGCAGGCGGGTCGAAATCGCGCGCTGCCTCGCCGCTGACCCGTCCTTCATCCTGCTCGACGAGCCCTTTGCCGGCGTCGATCCGATCGCCGTCAACGACATCCGGACGCTGGTGCGGCATCTGAAGAGCCGCGAGATCGGCGTGCTGATCACCGACCACAACGTCCGGGAGACGCTGGGGATCATTGACCGGGCATACATCTTGCATGATGGTAAGGTCCTCATGAGTGGCAGTCCCGAAGAGGTTGTGAGAGACGAGAATGTCCGGCGGGTCTATCTGGGGGAAGGGTTCCGCATCTGAGGAGGCGCCGCCGCCGCGCGCCGGCTACAGGCCGTGAGCGGCCGCGCGGGACTTGGGCTCGAGCTCAGGCAGACGCAGCAGCTCGTGATGACGCCGCAGCTCCAGCAGGCGATCCGCCTGCTGGAGCTCCCGAACCTCGAGCTCGGCGCCCATGTCGCCGAGATCTGCGAGCGCAATCCCCTCGTCACGCTCGAGCATGCGCCCGGCGTCGAGCGGGAGGGCGCGCCGGCCGAGGCGGAGGCGTCGCCCGCGACGGCGCGCGAGAACCTGCACGACACCAGGCCCGGCGACGGGCCGGGAGCGATGCCGCGGCATCCGGGGCAGGGCACGGGCGCCGGCCGCCGCGAGGGACCCGACCGCCCGCTCGAAGATCGCGCGGTCGAGCTGCCGACGCTCGCCGTCCACCTGCACGCCCAGATCGGCCAGATGCGCGCGGAGCGCCAGCTTGTGCTGCTCGCCCGCGCGCTCGTCGAGATGCTGGACGAGCACGGATTCCTCCGCGCCGACCTCGACCGGCTCGCCGAGCGTCTGGGCGTGCCGCCGGAGCGGCTCGGCGCGGCGCTCCGCCTGGTGCAGGCCTGTTCCCCGACCGGCGTCGGCGCCCGCTCGCTCGGCGAATGCCTCGGTCTCCAGCTCGCCGAGCGCGGACGCCTCGATCCGGCGATGCAGACGCTCCTCGACAATCTCGACCTGCTCGCGCGCGGCGAGGCCCGCCGGCTCCGCCGCCTGACGGGCGTCGACGAGCAGGACTTCGCCGAGATGCTGGCCGAGATCCGGGCCCTCGACCCGCGCCCCTGCGCCGGGTTCGGCGCCGAGGAGCCAGCGACGATGGTGCCCGATGTCTTCGTCCGCCGCTCGGGCGACGGCGACTGGCAGGTCGAGCTCAACACCGAGACGCTGCCGCGGGTGCTGATCGACCGCACCTACGCGGCCTCGCTCCGGCGGGACGGCTCCGAGCGCGCGCTGGAGCTCCGCCGCTTCCTCGCCGAGAGCCGCGCCGAGGCGAGCTGGCTCGTCAAGAGCCTCGAGCAGCGCGCGCGCACGATGCTGACGGTCGCGGCCGAGCTCGTGCGTCACCAGGAGCGATTCCTCGAGGAGGGCGAGACCGCGCTCCGGCCGCTGACCCTCCGTGCCGTCGCCGAGGCGACCGGCCTTCACGAATCGACGGTCAGCCGCGTGACGGCGAACAAGTACGTGGCGACCCCGCGCGGCACTCACCCGATGCGCACCTTCTTCACCAACGCGGTCGGTGGCGACGACGGCCCTGCCGCATCGTCGATCCGCCACCGCATCCGGACCCTCGTTGCCGCCGAAGCCGGGGACGCGGTCCTGTCGGACGACGGAATCGTCGAGGCGCTGGCCCGGGAGGGCATCAAGGTGGCGCGCCGCACGGTGGCCAAGTACCGGAAGACGCTGAGCATTCCGTCATCCGTCGACCGCCGGCGACGGAAGGCCATCGCCGCACAATGATGCAACCGACACCGTTTTCGCTACCGGCGCGGCCCCGATAGCCTGTACCATCGCGACTCGGAGGAGCGAGGGGATACGACGATCCGGCGCCCGCTCCAGGGCCGCCGTCGCCCCCCGCCCCCTGGCCGCGGAGGAACGGTCCTCCGCCCACTCGAGGACGCGGGCCCGGGAGAAACCTTCCGGCTGACCCGCGCGGTTGGGAGACGCCATGCAGATCAAGGTCACAGGCAAGCAGCTCGACGTCGGCGAGGCGCTGGCGGGGCATGTCGAGGACAAGCTCGGCGCCGCCATCGGAAAGTACTCGGACCGCCCGGCCGAGGCCAGCGTCGTGTTCTCGCGCGATGCGCACAATTTTCGCTGCGACGGCTCGATTCACCTGGCGGACGGCCTCACCGCCCAGGCCCGCGCCGTCGCGACCGACATCTACGCGGCATTCGAGCAGGCGGCCGACCGGATGGAAAAGCAGGTGCGCCGCCACCGGCGCCGGCTGAAGGATCATCATCCGGCCCGGCAGAAGCCCGTTGAAATCGCTCCCGCGAACGCGTATGAGCGCGCCGGCCAGGACGGCGACGCGGACCTCGAGGAGGAGGCCGATGCCGGCGCCGCGATCGTCGCCGAACCGGTGACGGAGGTGCCATCGCTAACGGTGGGGGAGGCGGGGACGCGGATGGAGCAGGCCGAGGCCGCGTTCCTCGTGTTCCGCAACACCGCGAACGGATCGGTGAATGTCGTTTACCGGCGCGACGACGGCACCATCGGCTGGATAGACCCGGCCGACGCCTGAGGGACCTTTCGGGCTTCCTCGATCGACAACGCAGGGGTGGGCGAGCGTTTTCATGGAGCTAGCGACGTTGTTGGCGCGGGACGCACTGCTTCCCGCGCTCAAGGTGAGCAGCAAGAAGCAGGCGCTGAGCGAGATCGCCAACCGCGCGGCCGACGTCTACGGTCTGCCGGCGAGGACGGTCTGCGAGGGGCTGATGGACCGCGAGCGGCTCGGCTCGACCGCGATGGGCCACGGCGTCGCCATCCCGCACGCGCGGATCAAGGAGCTCGACCGGATCGCCGGCGTTTTCGCCCGACTCGAGCGGCCGGTCGACTTCGAGGCCGTGGACGGCGGCGGGGTCGATCTCATCTTCTGCCTGCTGGCGCCCGAGGAAGCCGGCGCCGATCATCTGCGCACGCTCGCCCGGGTCTCGCGCATGCTGCGCGACGACGAGACGCGGGCCAAGCTTCGCGCCACCGCCGACGCCGCCGCGCTCTACGCGCTGATCACCGAGCCGCGGGCCTCGCGCGCCGCCTGAGCGCACCGCC
Organism: Thermohalobaculum sp.; assembly: GCA_035512995.1. Taxonomy (GTDB): domain Bacteria; phylum Pseudomonadota; class Alphaproteobacteria; order Rhodobacterales; family Rhodobacteraceae; genus Thermohalobaculum. The sequence continues at coordinate 5,155 of DATKCY010000190.1, read as the reverse complement.
GCGCAAGTCCTTTGGCCCCACCGGAGGCCTTGCGAAGCGGCATGGCGAGCGGAAGCCCGCCATGCCAGCCGCACCGCGCGCCCGGCGCGCCCTCAGAAGGTCGTGGTCGTGAGGCAGGCGCCGAGGCGGATCAGCACGCCGCCGTCCGTGCCCTCGGTCAGCCGAAGCTGGCAGGTGGAGGTGCTGTGCACAGCCACGCCGTTCTCGGCTCCCTCGGCTCCCTCGGCTCCCTCGGCGGTCGCCGCGCCGCTCAGCCGCGCGAGGTCGAGCGCGGCGGTCTCGCGGATCTCCACCTCGGCGCTCGCTTCGCCGTTCGGCAGAAGGTCGACATAGGCCACCTCGGCCCGCGCACTGTAGTCGCTGACCGCACTCAGCGCGGCGCTCACGGGCCCCTCCTCCATCGCCGCGAACGCCTCGATGTCATCGCCGTCGAGCGCCGCGTCGTAGGTAAAGGCCGGCCGGCCGGCGCTCAGCACCGCTCCGCGCAAGACGAAAGTCCCGTCCTCCGCGAAGTTCTCGCGCATCCAGTCGGTCGCGCTCTTCCACGCGCCGCTCTCGGCCGCCGCTGCCGCCTCGTCGATCATTCGCCCGACGAAGCTCCGCACCTCGTTCTCGGTCAGCCGGCCCCCAGCGGCATCCTGCGCCTGCGCCTGGCCGCCCAGGAGCACGCCCGCGAGCGCCGCCCCTGCAACCATCGCTCTCGCTTTCACCATCTCGATCTCCCCTCTGTGCCGTTCATTGCTCCAACCTCCGGTAATGCCGCTCGCCGATGCCGCACGGCAAGGGCAAACGAAGCAACCCCGCCGGCGGCCTCGGCCGGCGGGGTTCGCGCCTTCACTCGCGCCTCGCGTGGGGTCAGTGCACGCTCATGGGCGTCAGGTCGTTCTGGCGCGCCAGCGCAAACGCCAGCTTCCGGTCCGCCGCGAGCGCGAGCCGGCGCCCGGTGCTGTCGTGGACCGAGTAGACCGGACCATCGATGTCCGCATCGGGCGGCAATTCGTCGGGGGTCGCCACCCGGATGTAGACGATCGACCGGCCTTCGTCGTTGAAGGACATCGGCTCATAGGGCGTGTCAGCCATGGGTCTTCTCCTTCTCCCTCGGGCCGCCGATCCGGATGGTCCGCGCCGTCTGCTCGGGCTGGCGCCGCGCCAGATCGACCGTCAGGAGGCCGCGCTCCAGCGCGGCGTCCGTTACCTCAACGCGCGGGTCGAGCACAAAGCTCCGCGAAAACTTCCGGGCGGCGATGCCGCGGTGGAGATACTCGCGTCCGGCGGCCTCGCCCTCCTGCTCGCCCCGGACCGTCAGGCGGCCTTCCTCGAGCGTGACCGAGAGCTGCTCCGGCGCGAATCCGGCCACTGCGAGCGTGATGCGGTAGCGGCGCTCGCCGCGCTGCTCGATGTTGTAGGGCGGATAGCTGTCGGACGCGGCCCGCTCGCTGCGCTCGAGCAGGGCGTCCAGATCCTCGAACCCCAGCAGGAAGGGGTGCGAGCCGAAGGAGAAGCGTGTCATTCCAGCGTCCTCGAAAGCGACGGTCGGACCGGCCCAGCCTTGGCACCGGTTGGCGGAGATATGGGCATGGGCGGAATGTGCCGCAAGATCGGGACGCCGGCGCCCGCCGCCCCCTTGGCCGGCCGGGCACGGCGGCTGACCGGTCCCGGCTGGGCTGGTCCCTATCGCCTCCGGAACTCCAGGAAGTCGTAGTCGGCGTCGCCCAGAGGATCGGGCTTGGCCAGCAGCAGGCGGTCGGGACCGCGCTGGGTCAGGATCGCCGCGTCGCGGCGCTCGGCCGGCCCCGCAGCGCCCGGATAGTCGCGCGCCGGCTCGCTCTGCCCGTGCGCGTAGCCGAGATAGATCATCCGGGTCTCGCTCTCGGGGTACAGGTAGCCCGCCGTCAGCTCCGAGCCGCCCAGCTTCTCGAGCAGCAGGCCCTGCGGCAGCTCGCTGATCTGGCAGGGAAACCAGCCATAGACGCGGAAGTCCGCCGGATCCTCGATGAAGCGCACGGTGCGGCAGTCCCACCGGCCCGGCAGCGCCGCCCTGTCGATCGGCTGCGGCAGGTCGGCGAGGATCCGGCCAAGCTCGGCCCGGTCGGCATCCGTGCCGGCCCGCCGGGCCAGGTCGAGCGCGGCGCCGTACGCGCGCTCGTTGTCCTCGATCCGATCCACGTCCTCGGGCGCCGCGACCTCCCGCCACGCGCCGAGCGGCGCCTCCGCCGCCGTCGGCTCGAGCGCCTCGGGCGCCGCCTCTTCCGCCGCCTGCGCCTCGCGCGCGCCCTCCTCGGCGGTCTGCCGGCTGACCGGCACCTCGACGTCCTCTTCCTGAAGCTGCGCCCCCGCCCCCTGCGGCAGCAGCAGGGCCAGGAGCGTCGCTCCCGCTACACGTCCTCGCATCGCTCTCCTCCGCCGGTCATCCGCCCATTCAGCTGTGTCGCCCGGTCCCGCCGTCCAGCCGCCGCGCCGGCCCGGGGCCGCGCCCCGCGTGCGCGTCCATTGCAAAGCGTGCCCCAGAGGATACATGCAGGGCGAAGGCGGGGGAGAGTTTTCGTCGATGTCCTTTTTCAGAAAAATGAAGGAGCGGCTGTTCAAGTCCTCCGCGCAGCTCGGGCAGGGGCTCGAGGCGATCGTCGAGGAGGACGGCGACGAGGCCGCGCCGGATCCCGCCCGTGAGCCGCGGCCCGGCGCCGGCGACGATGTCGGCGCGCCGCGGGGCGACCCGGGCGGCCTGACCCCGCCCGACCCGCCGCCCGCGACGCCCGGCACGACCGGAGAGCCGGGGGACGCCGGCAGGCGGCCTGTGGCCTTGCCGAACCCGGGCTCGATCCCGGTGACGCAGCCGCCGCCGCCGACGCCGCCCGACACCGCCCCCGACACGCCGGCGGACGAGCCGGGCGAGCGGCAGGGCTTCCTCGCGCGCACGCTGGGGCGCATGACCGGCGACGCGGGAGCCCGGCGCCGCGTGCTCGACGACGCGATGCTCGAGGAGCTCGAGGAGCTGCTGATCACCGCCGACATGGGCGTCGAGACGGCACTGAAGATCTCGGCGCGCCTGGCCGACGGCCGCTACGGCACCCGCGTCTCGACCGAGGAGATCAAGGCGGCGCTGGCCGATGAGATCGCGAAGGTGCTGAAGCCCGTCGCGCGGCCGCTGCCGATCTATTCGAAGCGTCCGCAGGTGGTGCTGGTCGTCGGCGTCAACGGATCGGGCAAGACGACGACGATCGGCAAGCTCGCGGCCCAGCTCCGCGAGGCCGGCAAGAGCGTGGTGGTCGCCGCCTGCGACACGTTCCGGGCCGCCGCGGTCGAGCAGCTCCAGGTCTGGGGAGAGCGCGCAGGCGTGCCGGTGCTGACGGCCGCGCAGGGGTCCGATCCAGCCGCGCTCGCCTACGACGCGATGGCGAAGGCCGAGGCCGAGGGCGCCGACCTGCTGCTGGTCGACACGGCGGGCCGGCTGCAGAACCGCGCCGACCTGATGGAGGAGCTTGCGAAGATCGTCCGCGTGCTCGCCAAACGCGACCCGGACGCGCCGCACAACACGGTGCTGGTGCTCGACGCGACGACGGGGCAGAACGCGCTCAGCCAGGTCGAGATCTTCCAGAAGATCGCCGACGTGACCGGGCTCGTGATGACCAAGCTCGACGGCACCGCCAAGGGCGGCGTTCTGGTGGCGCTGGCGGACCGCTTCAACCTGCCGATTCATGCGATCGGGGTCGGTGAGCAGCTCGACGACCTCTCGCCGTTCGACGCGGCCGACTTCGCCGCTGCGCTCACGGGCGTCGAGCGCGAGCGCGTCTGAGGCTTTCGGGAAACGGGCTGAACGCCCCCTCCCGGCCGCCGCGGAGCGGCCCCCGCTGCTCCGGCGCGTATCACCTCTGCGCCATCCGGCCGCGGCGGCCGCCGGTCACGAGAACTGCTGCCTTCCCAGTCTCGTCACTTGCTTCTTCCTCGAGGGGCTCGTCTTCCCGGTGCTCGGCGTCTTCTGGTGGCGCGCCTCGTCCGACCGGCCGGACCCCGGTCCGCGCCGGCTGGCGCTGATGGCGCTGATCGCGGCGGGCGCCGCGCTGGTCGAGTTCGGGTGACAACGGCGCGCCCTGCGGCTAGAGAGGCGCCATGAGCGCCGCACGGCCCGAAAAGCTGAACCCGGTCCTGAAGTCGGTCCTCGAGATCGGCCCGCTGGCCGTCTTCTTCCTCGCCTACCGCTTCGGCGAGGACGCGCTGGCGCAGGACGCGTTCCGCGCGCCGCTCGAGGCGCTGACCGGTCCCGCCGCGCTCGCGAGCGAGAGCGGCCCGCTCTACGTCGCGACCGCGGCCTTCATGGTCACCATCACCGTCGCGCTCACCGCGTCCTGGGCGCTGACCCGCCACTTGCCGCGCATGGCGCTGGTGACCGCGGCCGTCGTCGCCGTCTTCGGCGGGCTGACGCTCTGGCTTCAGGACGAGACCTTCATCAAGATGAAGCCGACCATCGTGAACGGGATCTTCGGCGCGATCCTCGCGGTCGGCCTGCTTCAGGGCCGCTCCTACCTCAAATACCTGATGGGCGAGGCGGTGCCGCTCGACGACGACGGCTGGATGATCTTCACTCGCCGCTGGGTCGGCTTCTTCGCCTTCATGGCCCTCCTCAACGAGGCCGTCTGGCGCACCCAGACGACCGACTTCTGGGTGGCGTTCAAGACCTTCTCCGGCGTGCCGCTGACGCTCGTTTTCCTCGCCTCGCAGGTGCCGCTCCTGCAGCGCCACATGCGCGAGTCCGAGGGCGACTGAGCGCGCTTTGGACATCCGGACGCTCCTCCAAGCCGAGCACGACCTCTACCGCGCCCGGCTCGCGGGGCTCGGCGCCGAGCTCGAGGCCGGCAACCGCGTGGTCGAGCCCGAGGTTCCCTTCGTGGTCGAGGGCGCGGAGACGCTCGAGCGCGTGCGCATCGTCGACTACGTGGTCGCCGAGGACGAGGGCGAGGCGCCGCGCGCGGTCGAGCTCGGGCCCGGCCCGGTGATCGGCCACCCGCCCCTCGCCTTTGCGGCAGGCGGCGTCGACCTGCTCGTGGGCGGCCTCGCCTGGGATCGGGTGCACCTCGACCCGGGTCCGCTCGAGATCGGCGAGGAGGCGCTCGCCCCCGTCCTCGCACGCTGGCAGTGGGCGCCGGAGGAGCAGGCGCTG
>DATKCY010000189.1:0-44206 GCA_035512995.1 Thermohalobaculum sp. | reverse complement strand
CGACGATGGTCGTGGGCGCGCCAAAGCACCGGGGCGGCTCCGGCGGAGCGGCACGCGTGATCGCGCTGGTGTAGGTCCGGCGGCCGCTTCCGGAGCGCCAAGGCGCGGCCGCAACATCGCACCTCCGGGCTCCGGAATGCGCCGCTGCTGCTCCTTCGCTCAGGAGCGGCCGGTAGCCTCGGGTGGAGCGCCCGCGTATCGGGCCATTCCTCGAACGCAATACCAGCACGACCCTGGCCAACGCTCCTGTGCGGAACCCCGCGCCGCGCTCAATTCGAGATCTCGTAGCATTCCGTGGTGCCACCGGTGACGGTCGAGGCGATCGGCGCGCAGAACTCCTGGCTCCCCGTTTCGATCTGCGCGTTTATCGAACCCGTCAGCGGCGTAATGCCATCCGAGAACAGCGCGAAAATCACGATGATGGCGAAGATGATCAGGGCGGAGGTGAGCGTGACCCAGTCGGTCGTGATCGCGCCGGTCTCGTCCTGCAGGAAGGTCTTGAACATCATGATCAGCGCCCTTCAGCGACTGCGGCTTGCGTTTCCGCCCAGTTTACTTCGCCCATTACCATCCTGGGAGAAATACCGCTGCGGTCAACGAAAACCTGGCGACCCCGGCAGGACTCGAACCTGCAACCTACGGCTTAGAAGGCCGCTGCTCTATCCATTGAGCTACGGGGCCGGCAGCTTCGGAATAGCCAGCCGGGAGGCCGGGTGCAATCCGTTCGGCTACTCCTTCACGAAGAGCTTGCGGGGAACGTCGGCGAGGCAGGTGGCGCCGTTCGGCCCGATCACGATGCTTTCGGTGGTCTCGTAGCCCCAGTCCTCCATCCAGAGGCCGGTCATGAAGTGGAAGGTCATGTTCTCCCGGAGGACCGACGTGTCGCCCATGCGCAGGCTCATCGTGCGCTCGCCCCAGTCGGGCGGGTAGGAGACGCCGATCGGATATCCGGTGCGGTTGTCCTTCTGGATGCCGTGCTTCGCCAGCACGCCGAAGAAGGCGCGGGCGATGTCCTCGCAGGTGTTGCCGGCACGCGCGTTCTCGAGCCCGGCCTCCATGCCCTCGAGCACGGCCTTCTCGGCCTCGACGAAGGTCTCGGTCGGCTTGCCGAGGAACACGGTGCGGCTGAGCGGACAGTGGTAGCGATGGTAGCAGCCGGCAATCTCGAAGAAGGTCGCCTCGCCCGACTTCATCGGCTTGTCGTCCCAGGTCAGGTGCGGCGCCGCGGCGTCGGCGCCGGACGGCAGCAGCGGCACGATCGCCGGATAGTCGCCGCCGTGGCCGTCGGCGCCGCGGAGCGCCGCGTCGTAGATCTCGGCGACCAGATCGCACTTGCGCATGCCGGGCTCGATCACGTCCCAGATGCGCGCGTGCATCGCCTCGACGATCCGCGCCGCGGTCCGCATGTAGGCGAGCTCGGCCTCGGACTTCACGGCCCGCTGCCAGTTGACGAGGCCGGCGGCGTCGGAGAAGCGCGCGTCGGGCAGCCCCTTCTGCAGCGCCCCGTAGGCCGCGGCCGAGAAGTAGTAGTTGTCCATCTCGACGCCGGTGCGCCGGTTCCCCCAGCCGCGGTCGCGGAGGGTGCCGGACAGGTGGTCCATTGGGTGGCGCTCGGTCGACTGCACGTAGTGGTCGGGGTAGCCGAGGATCCCGGCCTCGGGCATCCAGACGGTCCGCCGCGCGCCGGCCGCGTCCTGGCCGCGCCCCCACCAGAGCGGGTCGTCGTCGATCGGCACGACGACGGCCTGGTGCACGTAGAACGACCAGCCGTCGTAGCCGGTCAGCCAGTTCATGTTCGAGGGATCGGAGACGATCAGGAGGTCGACCCCGGCTTTCTCCATCGCGCGCTTGGTCTTGTCGAGCCGGGCCCGGAACTCCTCCGGCGCGAAGCGGAGATCGGCGTGAGGGTTGGTGTCCATCTGGAGCCTCGCGGGTCAGGAGGTGAATTCGGCGCCGGCGCCGGCGGCGTAGAGTCGCTTCATCGCGAGCGTCGCGATGGCGGTGTCCTGGACGCCGGTTCCGGTCAGGTCGGCGACGGTGATCTGGCCTGCGTCCGTGCGGCCGGGATGGCGGCCGGTCACGACGGCGCCGAGCTCCGGGAAGTCCTCGTCGGCGCCGGCGACGCCGGCCGCGATCGCGTGATGGAGCTCGCCGAGGACGCGCGTCTGCGCCAGGCTGTCGGCGACGTAGAGGTCGGCGCGGCGAATGGCAGCCGGGTCGAGCTCGTTCTTGTGCTCGGCGTCCGAGCCCATCGCGGTCACGTGCTGGCCCGGCGCCAGCCAGTCCGCCATCACCAGCGGCTCGGTCGACGGCGTCGTGGTCACGACGATGTCGGCGCCCTCGACCGCGGCGCGGACGCTGCCGGCGGCGGCGACGGGGATGCCGAGATGGTCGGAAAGCCCGGCCGCGGCCTTTTCCGCCTTGGCCGCGTCGCGCCCCCAGATCGCGGCCCGCTCGATCGGGCGGACCAGCGCCAGCGCCTCGAGCTGCAGCCGCGCCTGCACGCCCGTGCCGATGATCGCGGCGATCGCTGCGTCCTCGCGCGCCAGGTGCTTCGCCGCCACCGCGCCCGCGGCGGCGGTGCGCACATCGGTCAGGTAGCCGTTGTCGAGCAGCACTGCCTCGAGCAGGCCGGTCTTCGCGCTGAAGAGCGTCATCAGGCCGTTCACGCTCGGCAGGCCAAGCTTCGGATTGTCGAAGAAGCCGGGGCTGATCTTGATCGCGAAGCTGTCGATGCCCGGCACATAGGCGGTCTTGACGTCGACCTCGCCGTTCGCCGCCTCGATGTCGAGGCGCAGAATCGGCGGCATGACGACCCCGCCGTTCGCGAGCGCGGAGAACGCCTGCTCGACGCAGGCGACCGCATCGGCGTCGAGCCGGACGATGCCGCGCAGGTCCTGCTCGGTGGCGATCCGGACCGTGCTCACGCCGCCTCGCCCGCGCGCACCATCTCGCCCGAGACGAGGCGGCGGTGGACCTCCATGTCGATGTTGCAGCCGCTGAGGAGCGCGGCCGTGGGACCGCGGGCCTCGATCCTGCCCGTCAGTAGCGCCGCGATGCCGACCGCGGCCGCGCCCTCCACCACCTGCCGCTCCTTCCAGTAGGCGTGGCGGATGCCCTCCGCGATCTCCTCCTCGCTGAGCAGGACGACGTCGTCGACCAGCTCGCGCACGGTCGAGAAGGTGTGGACGTTGTCGAGGCCGATGCCCCCGCCCAGGCTGTCGGCGAGCGTCGGCACCTCCTCGACCTCGACGGGGTGGCCGGCCTTCAGGCTCGCGTGCATGGCAGCGCCGTGCTCCATCGTCAGGCCCACGACCCGCGCCTTCGGCAGCGCCGTCTTGACCGCGATGGCGATGCCGGAGATCAGCCCGCCCCCCGAGAGCGGCACCAGCACGGTCTCGGCTTCCGGCAGATCCTCGACGATCTCGAGGCCGAGCGTGCCCTGGCCGGCGATGACATACGGGTCCTCGAAGGGCGAGATCATCGTCATGCCCTCTTCGGCGACCAGCCGGTCAACCTCGGCCTGGGCCTCGTCCTGGCTCGCACCGGTGATTCGGACCTCGGCGCCCAGCGCCTCGATCGCCTCGACCTTGTTCTTCGGCACCAGCCGCGAGAGGCAGACGATGGCGCGGGCGCCGGCGACCTTCGCGGCGTGGGCGACACCGCGGCCGTGATTGCCGGTCGAGGCAGCGGCGACGCCGGCCGCGCGCGCCGCGTCGTCCATCGCCAGGATCGCGTTCGTCGCGCCGCGCAGCTTGAACGCGCCGGTGATCTGGTGGTGCTCGAACTTCAGGTGGACGGGGACGCCGCATCGCTCGCTCAGGCTGTCCGAGAACGCGAGCGGCGTGCGCCGGACCGCCCCGCCGATGCGCCGCCGGGCGGTCAGGATATCGGCGAAGGTGACCCCGCGCATGCGCCCCCCGGATCCGGCGCCGGTGCACTTTTACCGGCCCGGCGACCATGCAGATTGAGCGGGCGCATTGCAATCGGCGCGGCGGGCAGCGGCGTCCGGTGACCCGCGGGCGTCAGAGATGCGGCAGGGCGGCGCGGACGGCGGCGGACAGCTGCTCCTGCCCGACGGGCTTCAGAAGAGCGCTGGCGTTCTGCATCAGGCTGGCGATCCGCGGGGCGTCCGGATAGCCGGTCACGAACATCACGTGGCAGTCGGGCGCCACCTCGCGGATCTGCATGGCGCCGAGATCGCCGGCGAGTTCGGCGCCGTCGAGCGTAAGGTCGACCAGCGCGATGGCCGGGGCGAATGCCGCCGCGGCCGCGACTGCCGCACGACCGTTGCCGGTCGCGGCGATCACCTCGAGCCCCGCGACGGCCGCCTGGTCCACCAGGGTCTCCCGCGCCAGCAGGTGGTCCTCGAGCACCACCGCACGCCGGTTCGGCACCGCGGACAAAGCCTCCTCGGCGGCTTCGATCTCGCGCCTGAAGGCCTCCGCCGACAGCCCCGCCAGCTCGGCCGCCCGCGCGTCGCCCAGCTTCGTCGCCCGCGCCAGCACCAGCGCCAGCCGCTGCGGGCCGGGCAGCACCGATCGCCCGTCGGCACGGCTGACCGCATGGCCGAGCGCGTCGCGGAGCAGATCGGCCGGGCACTGCTCGAGCGCCATCTCCGTTCCCCTCTCGCCGTCCAGCGCGAACGCGATCTCGTGCGCCGCGCGCTCGTTCCCGGCGATGAGCGTCAGGAGCGTGACGAGCCGCTCGGCATGCGGAGTCGGAGGGGCTGCGGAATACATGGTCTCGCGCTGGAGCGGCTCGCAGAAAGGAACCAACGGGGCAGATTTCGGATCTAGTTCGCTCGGCTGCCGAGGGCAAGCGGCAGCCTGCTAGCGCGTCACCATCTCCAGAGGCATGCGGCTCAGCGGCTCGGCGCCGCTTTCGACGACGAGCGAGGTCCGGCCGAGGCAGAGGGCGGTGCCAGTGGCCGAGTCCATCAGGATCATGTGCAGGAAGAACACCATCCCGGGCTCGATCACGGTCCGGGCGCCCTCGTAGAACATCTGGTCCTCCATCCACGAGGGCGAGAACCGCGGCCCCAGCGAGTACCCGCAGGCGTTCAACCGGTGCTCCTCCATGCCGCACCGGTCGAGCGTCTCGGCTTGCGCGGCAAAGACATCGCCCATCGTGGCGCCGGGCTTCAGCGCCGCTTCGCAGGCGAGCAACGCCTCCTTCGCCGCCTCCTGCATGGCCTCGTGCTGCGGGCGCGGGGCGCCGATCACGATCGTCTTCATCAGCGCGGCGTGGTAGTGGCGGCAGACCCCCGCCCATTCGAGCGTGAGCTGGTCGTTCGCGTCGAGCCGCCGGCGACCCGACTGGTAGCGGCAGAGGAGCGCGTGCTCGCCCGAGCCGATGATGAACTCGTTCGCCGGGTAGTCGCCGCCGCCGAAGAAGATCTGCTGGTGCATGAGCCCCAGGATCACGCCCTCGTCGGCGCCCGGTGCCGCGACCTCGAGCGCCGCGTCCCAGGCGCGGTCGGCGAGCTTCGCGGCTTCGCGGACATACCCGATCTCGGCAGGGCTCTTCACGAGGCGCAACCGGCCCATCAGGTCCGACGCCTCCACGAGGTCGGGCAGCTTCGCCGCGAGCCGCGCGCCGTGGTGGTGGACGAGACCCTGCGTCCGCGTTTCCCACCCGATCCGCCTGCCGCGAAGGCCGAGATCGTCGAGGTGCGCCACCAGGTCGGCGGTCGGATCGGCCCCCTCCCGGTCCGTCCAGACCCGGATGTCGCGGATGGTCGACGTCAGCTCCGCCTGGCGGCGGTCGGCCGAGCGCGTCAGCAGCACCGGCTCGCGCTCCGACACGACGAGGCACTGGAAGAAGCAGTAGCCGAAGGTGTCATAGCCGGTCAGCCAATACTGGCTCTCGGGCGCGAACAGGAGCAGGACGTCGAGCCCGGCCTCGGCCATCGCGGCGCGGGCCCGGGCCATCCGGTCGGCGAACTCGTCGGCGGTAAAGTGAAGCATGCGCCCAAGGAGCCGCCGGGGCGCCCCGCTGTCAAGCCTGCGGGGGCTCGACCCCGGCGCCCCGCACCGCCATGATCCGGCAACACGGAAGGGGAGCCCGCGCATGATCCGGGTCGGCATCGGCGGCTGGACGTACAAGCCCTGGCGCGGCGTTTTCTATCCCGAGGGGCTGAAGCAGGCCGACGAGCTGAGGCATGCCAGCCGCCAGGTCACGACGATCGAGATCAACGGCACCTTCTACCGCACCCAGTCGCGGGCGAGCTTCGCCAAGTGGCGCGACGAGACGCCGGAGGGCTTCGTCTTCGCGGTCAAGGGCCACCGGGCGATCGTCAACAAGCGCCGGCTGGCCGAGACGGGCGAGGCCATCGGCTGGTTCATGGCGAGCGGTGTGCCGGAGCTGGGGCGCAAGCTCGGCCCCCTGCTCTGGCAATTCCCGCCAACGCGCGCGTTCGACGCCGATGACGTGGCGGCCTTCCTCGACCTCCTGCCGCGGGAGGCGGAGGGCCGGGTGCTCCGCCACGTGCTCGAGGTGCGGCATGAGAGCTTCAAGAACGAGGCCTTCGTCGCCCTCGCCCGCCGCCACGGCGTCGCAGTCGCGACCGTGGACGGCGAGGACCGCCCGCTCCTCGGCGACGTCACCGCCGACTTTGTCTACGCCCGGCTGCAGCGGACGGAGGAGAACGTGCCGACCGGCTATGACGACGCTGCACTCGACCGCTGGGCGGAGGCGGTGCGGGCGTGGGAGGCGGGTGAGGCGCCGCCGGGCCTGCCGCTTCACGCCGAACCGGCGCCCAGGGAGCCGCGGGACGTCTTCGTCTACATGATCGCGGGCGCCAAGGTCCGGGCGCCGGCCGCCGCGACCGCGCTCCTCGAGCGGCTCGACCACTGACCCTTGGCGCGGCAGGCGCGAGCCCGTATCTAGGGGCAACCGTCCGCGAGGAGAGCCCATGTCCGAGACGCGCCACGCCCATGTGCTGATCATCGGCTCCGGACCCGCCGGCTACACGGCGGCCGTTTACGCCGCGCGCGCGCTGCTCGAGCCGGTGCTGATCCAGGGCATCCAGGCGGGCGGGCAGCTGACGATCACGACCGAGGTCGAGAACTGGCCCGGCACCGCCGAGATCCAGGGCCCCGACCTCATGCAGAACATGGAGGCGCACGCCCGCGCGGTCGGAACCGAGATCGTGTCGGACCACGTGACGCGGCTCGACCTCGGCCGGCGCCCGTTCCGGGCGGAGTGCGACAGCGGCGCCGTCTGGACGGCGGATGCCGTGATCCTCGCGACCGGCGCGCAGGCGCGCTGGCTCGGCCTGCCGTCGGAGGCGAAGTTCCAGGGCCAGGGGGTCTCGGCCTGCGCGACCTGCGACGGCTTTTTCTATCGCGGGCGCGAGGTGCTGGTCGTCGGCGGCGGCAACACCGCGGTCGAGGAGGCGCTCTATCTCGGCAACCTGGCCTCGAAGGTGACCCTGGTGCACCGGCGCGACGCGCTGCGGGCCGACAAGATCCTGCAGCAGCGGCTCTTCAAGCACCCGAAGATCGAGGTGATCTGGAATCACGTCGTCGACGAGGTGCTCGGCACCCCCGCGGAGGGCGTGACCGGCGTCCGCCTCGCGCACGCACGGACTGGCGAGACGCGGGAGGTCGAGCTGGCCGGGGTCTTCGTCGCCATCGGCCACACGCCCGCCTCCGAGCTCGTTGCCGATCAGCTCGAGACCCATATGGGCGGCTACGTCGTCACCAGGCCCGGCACGACCGAGACCTCGATTCCCGGGGTCTTCGCCGCCGGCGACGTGGTCGACTGGGTCTACCGCCAGGCCGTGACCTCGGCCGGCATGGGCTGCATGGCGGCGCTCGAGGCCGAGAAGTTCCTCGCCGTGCAGCAGACCGGCGAGGTTCAGGCGGCGGAGTAGGTGCAGGGCGTTCCCGTACCTTTCCTCGGAAGCGGGGTCGAGCAGGCCGGGGCTGCGCCACCGGAGCGCCCCGATCCCCCGCGGGCGCAGAGCGCCGCGGCCGGCACCGGCGTCAGGCCGGGGCGGGCCCGGCAGTGTCCGGTCCGGCGGCCGTGCCCTTGGCGGCGGCGATGAAGGCCGTGACGCGGGCCAGGTCCTTGACGCCCGGAATGGCCTCGACGCCCGAGGAGACGTCGACTTCAGTCGCGCCGGTCAGGCGCACCGCGTCGGCCACGTTCTCGGGCGTGAGCCCGCCCGCCAGCATCCAGGGCAGCCGCCAGGTCCGCCCGGCGATGAGCTGCCAGTCGAAGCGGAGCGCGTTGCCGCCGGGCCGGGTCGCCCCTGGCGGCGGCTTCGCGTCGATCATGAGCTGGTCGGCGACGTCCTCGTACTCGCCGATCGCCGCGAGGTCGTCCGCGTCGGCGACGCCGATGACCTTCATCACCGGCAGGCCGTGGCGGGCGCGGATCTCCTCGACCCGCTCCGGGGTCTCGTGGCCGTGGAACTGCAGCATGTCGAGCGGCACCGAGCGCACGAGCCGCGCGAGCAGAAGGTCGTCGGCGTCGACCACGAGGGCGACGCGCCGGACCCCTCTGGGCGACGCGGCGGCGAGCGCCTGCGCCTCCTCGAGCCCCAGCGCGCGGGGCGAGGGCGGGAAGAAGACCAGGCCCACATAGTCGGCGCCCGCCGCGGCCGCATGGGCGACGGCGGCGGCGTCGGTGAGGCCGCAGATCTTGACGCGCATCGAGGCGGGATCAGCGGACGGGGATCTTGGGCAGGTCGTCGTCCTCGAGCCGGCGCTTCAGCGTCTCGTTCTCGCGGGCCAGCGCCTCGGCCTCGCGCTTCTTCCTGCGCGCGGTCCGGCGATGCTTGTGCTCGCGCACCCACTCGATCAGCTCGCCGATCAGGATCCCGACCAGGATCGAGACCAGAATCACCGCGACCAGCGGGATCTGGTGCAGCGTGTAGCGCCCCTCGGCGATCACCGGCGGCACCAGGTGCAGGTCGACCGGCGTCATGTTCGCGACGCCGATCACGATCAGCGCCAGCGCCAGAAGCACCAGCAGGACCATCTTGATTGCCTTCAGCATCCGTTTCTCGCCTTGCCTCCGGTGGGGCGACCGCCGCGGCACCCGGGGGGCGCGGTCAGTCCTGGTTCATGCGCTCGCGCAGCTCCTTGCCGGCCTTGAAGAACGGCACCGTCTTCGCCGGCACGGGCACCTGCTCCCCGGTCCGCGGATTGCGCCCCGTCCGCGCGTCGCGCTGCTTGACGGAGAAAGCGCCGAAGCCGCGCAGTTCAACCCGGTCCCCGCGCGCCAGCGCCGAAGTGATCTCCTCGAAGACGGTCGCGACGATGCGCTCGACATCGCGCTGGTACAAATGGGGGTTCTCCTCCGCGATCTGCTGGATCAGTTCGGACTTGATCATGGTCGGCCCCCCAAAGGCGACTCGTCTTGCGCGCGTCCCCCATCTTGCGGAACCGGGTGAGGATGGAGAAGCGCGCGCGCGGCGTCAACGCCCGGGGGCCGAAGTGGTTACTGCATCACCGCAAAAAGCTGCGGCACCGGCATCATGAGCGGCCGCTCGAGGCCGAGGAGACGCGCCGCCGCATCGCCGAAGTCGAAGAACGGGAGGGGCAGGCCGTCGTCATCCCAGTGCCAGTCCCGCGGGACGCCGAGGTCGATGCCGTGCTCCTCCTCGAGCCAGGCGAGCGCCGCGTCCTCGTTCCCGAGCGCGTCGATCAGGCCGAGCGCCAGCGCCTGCCGCCCGGTATAGGCGCGGCCGTTCGCCACCTCGGCGACCTCCGCCTCGCTCATGCCGCGACGCTCGGCGACCAGCGCCTTGAACCAGCCGTACATGTCCTCGACCAGCGCGTCCTGCGCCTCGAAGGCGCCCGGCGCGGGCTCGGTGAAGAGGCTCGGCTCGCCCTTGAGGGGCGCCGACTTCACCTGGGTCACCTCGATCCCGAGGCTGTCGAGCAGCCGGGCGAAGTTCGGAACCTCGGCCACGACCCCGATCGAGCCGGTGATCGTGTTGCCGTGCGCGATGATGCGGTCGGCGGCGAGCGCGGTGATGTAGCCGCCGGACGCGGCGGCCGAGGCCATCACGGCCACGACCGGCTTGACCTCGGAGATGTCGCGCAGGTTCTGGTAGAGAATCTCGGAGGCGACGACGGTGCCGCCGGGGCTGTTGATATGAACGATCAGCGCGCGGGCCTCCTCGTCTTCGGCGATCTCCCGCAGACGCTCCGAGCGATCGGCATCGGCGGTGATGAGCCCGTCGATCCAGATCCGGGCGACATGGTCGCCGGCGGGACGGCCGCCGGGCCACGGCAGCACCGCGGCGAGGAAGGCCAGCACCGCCACGACGGCCAGCACGCGCCAGAAGGTGAGGCGGCGCCGGATCCGGCGCCGCTCGAGGATCATGTCGCTCGTGGCGGTCACGGCGACGGGACCGCTGCGGCCGCGATCACTTCTCGTCCGCATCCCCGGTCTGGCTCTTCAGAGCCGCGCCGAGGATGTCGCCGAGCGAGGCACCGGAGTCGGACGAGCCGTACTGCTCGACCGCCGCCTTCTCCTCCTCGATCTCGCGGGCCTTGATCGACAGGCCGAGACGCCGCGCCGCCTTGTCGATCGAGGTGACCTTGGCGTCGATCCGCTGGCCGACCGAGAAGCGGTCGGGCCGCTGCTCGGAGCGGTCGCGGCTGAGGTCCGAGCGGCGGATGAAAGCCTTCATGCCCTCGTGCTCGACCTCGATGCCGCCGTCCTCGACCGCGGTCACATTGACGGTCACGACCTGACCGCGGCGGACGCCTTGGGTCGCCTCGGTGAACGGGTCGCCCTCGAGCTGCTTCATGCCGAGCGAGATCCGCTCCTTATCGACGTCGACGTCCAGCACCTTGGCGCGGACCATGTCGCCCTTCGAGAACTCCTGGATCACCTGCTCGCCCGGGCGGTCCCAGTCGAGGTCGGAGAGATGGACCATGCCGTCGATTTCGCCCTCGAGGCCGACGAACAGACCGAACTCGGTGATGTTCTTGACCTCGCCCTCGACCTCGGTACCGGCTGGGTGGCTGGCCGCGAAGTTCTCCCACGGGTTGCCCTGGGTCTGCTTGAGGCCCAGCGACACGCGCCGCTTCACCGGGTCCACGTCCAGCACCATCACCTCGACCTCCTGGCTGGTCGAGACGATCTTGCCCGGGTGGATGTTCTTCTTGGTCCAGCTCATCTCGGAGACGTGGACCAGGCCCTCGACGCCGGGCTCGAGCTCGACGAAGGCGCCGTAGTCGGTGATGTTGGTCACGCGGCCGGTGAAGGTGGTGCCGACCGGGTACTTGGCCTCGACGCTCTCCCACGGATCGGCCTGAAGCTGCTTCATGCCGAGCGAGATGCGCTGCGTGTCCTTGTTGACCTTGATGACCTGCACCTTGATCGTCTCGCCGATCGAGACGACCTCGGACGGGTGACCGACCCGGCGCCAGGCCATGTCGGTCACGTGCAGCAGGCCGTCGACGCCGCCGAGATCGACGAACGCGCCGTAGTCGGTGACGTTCTTGACCACGCCGTCGACGGTGTCGCCTTCCGTGAGCTTGGCGACAATCTCGGCCCGCTGCTCGGCGCGGCTCTCCTCGAGCACGGCGCGGCGCGAGACCACGATGTTGCCGCACCTGCGGTCCATCTTCAGGATCTGAAACGGCTGCGGCACGCCCATGAGCGGCCCGACGTCGCGCACGGGCCGCACGTCGATCTGGCTGCCCGGCAGGAACGCGACGGCGCCGCCGAGATCGACGGTGAAGCCGCCCTTGACGCGGCCGAAGATCGCGCCCTCGACGCGGCCCTCGTCCTCGTAGGCGCTCTCGAGGCGGTCCCACGCCTCCTCGCGCCGGGCGCGGTCGCGGCTGATCGCGGCCTCGCCGCGGGCGTTCTCGACCCGGTCGAGGAAGACCTCGACCTCGTCGCCGACGCTGAGCTCGGCCGCCTTGCCGGGCGCCGCGAATTCCTTGAGGTCGACCCGGCCCTCGACCTTGAAGCCGACGTCGATGATCGCCTGCCCGTTCTCGATCGCGATCACGGTGCCCTTGACGACCGACCCCTCCTCCGGGGTCACTCTGGCGAAGCTCTCGTCCAGCAGAGCTTCGAATTCTTCCATTGATGCCTGAGCGGCCATGCGTTCTCCTAAAGGATCAAGCCTCTTGGTCCGAGGCGGCTATTCCGGCCGACCGGTTGTCTCCGGCGGTCTTGTCGGTGCTCGATTGCCGCGGGACGGAGGTGCCGGAAAAGCCGATCCCCGCCGGACGCTATCCGCGTTTCCGGTCGAGGGCCTTGCCGACGATCTCCGCCGCCCGTGCGACGGCCGCGTCTATAGACAATTCCGTCGTGTCCAGCAAGTGCGCGTCGCGGGCGCGGGCGAGGGGCGCCTCGGCGCGGCCGGCGTCGCGCTCGTCGCGGGCGCGCACCTCGTCGAGCACCCGCTCGTAGGGCGTCTCGTCGCCCGCGGCCACGAGCTCGGCATGGCGGCGGCGGGCGCGCTCTTCCGCGCTCGCGGTCACGAACAGCTTCACGTCCGCGTCGGGGCAGATCACGGTGCCGATGTCGCGCCCGTCGAGCACCGCCCCGCCGTCGCGGCGCGCGAAGTCCCGCTGGAACTCTACCAGCGCCGCCCGGACCGCCGGCATCGCCGCGACCTTCGAGGCGGCCTCGGCGACCGTGGCCGTACGGAGCCCCGGCGCGTCGAGCTCCGCGGTCCTCAGCGTCCGCGCCAGCTCGGCCGCGTCCGCCTCCAACGGGCTGCCGCCGGCCTCGAGCGTCTTCAGTCCGACGGCCCGGTAGAGCGTGCCGGTGTCGAGATAGGCGAAGCCGAAGGTCGCGGCGAGCGCGCGCGCGACCGTCCCCTTGCCGGCGGCCGCCGGCCCGTCGAGCGCAATGACGAACCTCATCCGCCTTCTCCCATCTGCGTCGTGAGGGTCGGGTCGCGCCGCTCCGCCTGCGGCAGGCCATCGGCGATCTCGTAGTAGTCGCCCTTCTCGGCGGTGTAGATGTGTCCGGCCAGCGTGAGGCCCGTCGGCTGGTCGAGCGTGCCGGCGAAGATCGACGTGCCCGCGGTTCCCTCCCGCTCCCAGAACAGGAGCGAGCCGCACTCGGCGCAGAAGCCGCGGCGGTGATCGGCGGATGACGACCACCAGCGAAGGGATGCGGCCGCCTCGAGGCGCAGGCACTCGCGCCGGCAGGCGGTCGCGGCCGCGTAGTGGCCGCTCATGCGCCGGCATTCGGTGCAATGGCAGGCGATGACCGGCCTGAGCGGGCCGGCGACGCGGTATCGCACGGCGCCGCAGGCGCAGCCGCCGGTGTGGCCGGTCATCGGGCGTCCTCCAGCCGGGCGCCGAGCGAGCGCAGCAACGGCAGGAAGGCCGGGAAGCTCGTCGCGATCGGGGCGGCATCGTCCACCGTCACCGGCTCGTCCGCGCCGAGGCCGAGGACCAGAAAGCTCATCGCCATGCGGTGGTCGAGATGGGTCGCGACCGTGCCGCCGCCGGGAACGCGGCCGGAGCCGTGAACGACCATGCCGTCCTCCTCCTCCTTCACCTCGACGCCGTTGGCGCGGAGGCCCGCGACGGTGGCGGCAATGCGGTCGCTCTCCTTCACGCGCAGCTCGTCGAGGCCGCGCATGACCGTGTCGCCCTCGGCGAAGGCGGCGAGGCAGGCGAGCACCGGGTACTCGTCGATCATCGACGGCGCGCGCTCCGGCGGCACGGTGACGCCCTGGAGACGGGAGGCGCGGACGTGGAGGTCGGCCACAGGCTCCCCACCCTCCTCGCGCGGGTTCTCGAGCGCGATGTCGGCGCCCATCTCGCGGAGCGTGCGGATCAGGCCGTCGCGGGTCGGGTTGAGCGCGACGCCGGGAACCGTGACCTGCGAGCCCTCCGCGATCAGGGCGGCTGCGATCGGGAAAGCCGCCGAGGACGGGTCGCGCGGCACCGCGATCGCCTGCGGCTCGAGCTCGGGCTGGCCGGACAGGCGGATCGTGCGGGCGCCGTCCGCCCCCTCCTCGACCGCGATCCTGGCGCCGAAGGCCGCGAGCATCCGCTCGGTGTGGTCGCGGGTCGCGACGGGCTCGATCACCACGGTCTCGCCCGGCGCGTTGAGCCCGGCGAGCAGCACCGCCGACTTCACCTGCGCCGAGGCGACCGGAAGCCGGTACTCGACCGGCACCGGCTCGGCCGCGCCGGTCAGCGTCAGCGGCAGAAGCCCGCCGGCGCGCCCGGTCGCCCGAGCGCCGAAGAGCGCGAGCGGGTCCAGGATGCGGCCCATCGGCCTGCGTCTCAGCGAGGCGTCGCCGGTGAAGGTGGCGGTGACCGCGGTCGTCGCCATCGCGCCCATGACGAGGCGCACGCCGGTGCCCGCATTGCCGCAGTCGATCACGTACTCGGGCTCGCCGAACCCGCCGACGCCGACGCCGTGCACCGTCCAGGCGCCGGGGCCGGTGCGCTCGACCTCGGCCCCGAAGGCGCGCATCGCGGCCGCCGTCGCGAGCACGTCCTCGCCCTCGAGCAGCCCCGTGATGCGCGTCGGGCCGACGGTCAGCGCGCCGAGGATCAGCGCCCGGTGCGACACCGACTTGTCGCCGGGCACGACCGCCCGCCCCGCGAGGCCGCGGGATCTGAGCGCGCGGACGGGTTGCGGCTGCGGGTTGGACGACATCGGTGCCATGCGGTCCGGCTGCGGGCGGAGGGCCGGATATAGCGCCCGGCCCACGCCCGCGTCCACCCCGCCCGGACGGCGGAGCGGGCGGGGTCCGGCGGGCGGCGCGGCCGCAAAGGCAGCGGCCCCGGAACCCTCTCGAGGGCTCCGGGGCCGGTACGCATCAAGCAGCACGTGTGATAAGCGTTGGCGCGGCGCCGAACGTCCCCCAGTGCTCCCCCCGCCCGGGCGCGCCAGCGGCTGACCAGGCCGTTGCCGGCTGCGGCCAACCACGCGAGCCACAATACGAAACTTCTTGGCGCGGTTGAGGCAGCAGCCGTCCAATTCCGGCCTTATTTCCTTATTTACTATAAAAAATCAGTCGTTCGCACGAAGCGCAAGTAGTGCGGCGTCCGCCCCTCGCGGAGCGCCTTGGCCTCGTAGCGCGTGCCGGGCCAGCCCGGCCATGGCTGCCGCCAGTCCGCGGGACGCTCGGCAGTCCAGTCGAGACGAGGGGCACGCGCGATCGCCTCGAGGCTGTGGCGGGCATAGTCGGGGATGTCGGTCGCAAGGCGGAGCTCCGCGCCCGGACGCATCACGCGGGATAGCTCCGCGAGGTTCTGGTCACTGACAAAGCGCCGCTTGTGGTGGCGCGCCTTCGGCCACGGATCGGGATAGTTGAGATAGACCCGCCCGACCGAAGCGTCCGGCAGCACGTCGAGCAGGTCGCGCGCATCGCCGGCATGGATGCGCAGGTTCCGGCGCAGCCCCGCACGCTCGATCGCGCTGATCAGCTTGGCGACGCCGGAGACGAAGGGCTCGCAGCCGATCAGGCCCACCTCGGGATGGGCCTCCGCAATCGCGAGCAGGTGCTCGCCGCCGCCGAAGCCGATCTCGATCCAGACCTCGCGAGCTTCGGGGAAGAGCGCGCCGAGTTCGATCGGCCGGCGCTCCGGATTCTCCTCCCACGAGACGCCCGGCGGCGCGAGCGCCTCCAGCCGCGTCTCGATCAGCCGCTGCTGGCCCGGCCTGAGCTTCTTGCCCTGCCGACGGCCGTAGAGGTTGCGCCAAGGGCGATCGCCCGCCCGCCTCCTCCCCATTTGCGTGCCTCGTATCCGCGCGGGAGAAGGCCGGACGGCTCGTTGCCGCGCGTCAGCCGTTCCGACTAGACGGCACCCTTCAGCGCGTCCGCCAGGTCCGTCCTTTCCCAACTGAAGCAGCCATCGGGCTCCGGCTCGCGGCCGAAGTGGCCGTAGGCGGCGGTCTTGCGATAGATCGGCCGGTCGAGGCCGAGGCGCACGCGGATGCCGCGCGGGGTCAGGTCGACCTCGTTGCGGATCGCCTTCTCGATCTTCTCGGGCGGCACCTCGCCGGTGCCGTGCGTGTCGACGTAGATCGCCAGCGGCTCGGCGATCCCGATCGCGTAGGCGAGCTGGATCGTGCAGCGCCTGGCGAGGCCCGCGGCGACGATGTTCTTGGCGACGTAGCGCGCGGCGTAGGCGGCCGAGCGGTCGACCTTGGTCGGGTCCTTGCCCGAGAAGGCGCCGCCGCCGTGGGGCGCCGCGCCGCCATAGGTGTCGACGATGATCTTGCGGCCCGTCAGCCCCGCGTCGCCGTCGGGACCACCGATGACGAAGCGCCCGGTCGGGTTCACGTGCCACTTGGTCGAGTTCCTGATCCAGCCGTCGGGCAGCGCCTCGCGCACGTAAGGCTCGACCACGGCGCGCACGTCGTCCGAAGTCATGTCGCCGTCGAGGTGCTGGGTCGAGACGACGATCGTGTCGGCGCCGACCGGCTTGCCGTCGCGGTACTCGACCGTCACCTGGCTCTTCGCGTCGGGGCCGAGCGCCGGCTCCCGCCCGGCATGGCGCGCCTCGGCCATCAGGCGCAGGATCTTGTGGGCGTAGAGGATCGGCGCCGGCATCATCTCGGGCGTCTCGTCGGTCGCGAAGCCGAACATGATCCCCTGGTCGCCCGCTCCCTCGTTGTCGACGCCCTGGCCGATGTCGGACGACTGCTCGTGGACATAGGAGTCGATCGAGCAGGTGCCGAAGTGGAAGCCCTTCTGCATGTAGCCGATGTCGCGAATGACGCCGCGCGCGACCTCGCAGAGCTCGTCAGGCTCGAACGCGTTCTCCTCGGAGATCTTGACCTCGCCCATCAGCACGACCTTGTTGGTCGTGGCCGCGGTCTCGACCGCGACGCGCGCCTCGGGCTCGCGACCGATGATCATGTCGACCACGGCGTCGGAGATCTGGTCGCAGACCTTGTCCGGATGCCCCTCCGAGACGGATTCGGAGGTGAAGAGGTGGTGCTTGCGGTCCATCGACCCGGCGCCTCCGTGGACGGTGATGGCGCCGCCTTCCCCGAAGCGGCGCGGGCCGCCCATTTGGCACGCGGGCGGTTGAGCGTCAAGCAGCGGCGATCAGCGGCCGTCGGCCTCGGCGATGGTGCGCACCAGGTCGACGAGCCGGCGCCGGGTGGCGCCGTGCTCGATGCGGCTGAAGGCGCGGTTCAGCGCATAGCCCTCGGGCGTCGAGATGAAGTCGGTGATCTCGGCGCCGTTGCGATCGGCCGCGACCCCGACGTGGCTAGCGCCGTTGGTCTGGCAGAGGCCTTCGTAGAACCAGGACACCGGCACACCGAGGATCCGGCTGATCCGGTAGAGACGGCCCGCGCCGATCCGATTCGTGCCCTTCTCGTACTTCTGCACCTGCTGGAACGTCACGCCGAGCGCGGCGCCCAGCTGCTCCTGGCTGATCCCGGAGGTCAGCCGGCGCAAGCGCACGCGGCTGCCGATGTGAGCGTCGATGTCGTCGGCGGTCTTGATCATGCGCAACGGTTCCGTCAGCGTGGGCAGGAACGCAACGCCGCGCCGGAGCGCGGCAGAAGCTCATGCCCTCAGGACGCTAAACGCACTCGGAGGCCAGACGGTTCAGCCCTCCCGCGTGCCTCGAATGTTCTCCTCGAGGGCGCTGCTTAACCGCGCTGCGACACTCCGTCATTCAACTGTGACAATTCTGCGGGACAGCGGAAACACTCCCAGGACGAGCGCAAGGACGAGCGCCGGCCAATCGCCCATGCGGACATAGGGCGTGGGCGGCAGCGGCGCCGCCAGGCGGAAGTCGAGGCGGCCGTGCCGGTCGAGGCCGAGGGTCTGGAGGAGCCGGCCGTGGGCGTCGATATGCGCCGAGACGCCGGTGTTGGCGGCGCGGACCACCGGAAGTCCCTGCTCGATCGCCCGCGCCCGCGCCTGCGCCAGGTGCTGCTGCGGCCCGCCCCAGGCGCCGAACCAGGCGTCGTTGGTGACCTGCAGCAGCCAGGCCGGCCGGGCGCTGTCGGGCACCACCTCGTCCGGAAAGATCATCTCGTAGCAGACGAGGGCGGAAAACGGCGGCAGGCCGGGCGCCTCCAGCACGCGCGGGCCCGGACCCGGGTCGAAGCCCGCCCCCGGCACGAGCTTCTCGAAGCCGAGCGGCGCGAAGAGCCACGGATAGGGCAGGTACTCGCCGAAGGGGACCAGGTGATGCTTGTCGTAGCGGGCGCTGATCGCGCCGTCCGCGAGCACCATCAGCGAGTTGGAGAGCCGCCCGCCCGGCGCCTGCCGGTGAAGCGCGCCGAGAATCACCGGCGCCCCCTGGCCGGCCGCCGCGATCTCCGCCAGCCGCTCCGGCGCCTCGGCCGGCAGGAACGGCACCGCCGTCTCCGGCCAGATGACCGCGTCCGGGGGGCCGAGCGAGGGTGATGCCGGCGCCGCGCTCTCGTCGAGCAGCCGGCGGTAGAAGACGGGCGCCCAGTCGGGGTGCCATTTGAGCTTCTGGGTCGCATTTGGCTGGACGACGCGCAGCACCGGCGCGTCCGGGGCGGCGGGGGGCGGCTTCGCCAGACGCTCCGCCCCCGCGAGCCACAACCCCGCCAGCAGCGACAATGCCACGGCCGCCGCGATCCGGCCGCCGACGCCCCGGCCGGCGAGCCCGATCGCCGGCAGCGCCGCCAGCGCGAGCGTCGCGAGCGTCAGGCCGAAGGGCCCTATCCAGGCCAGCGCCTGCGCGACCGGCGTCTCCGTCCAGGCATAGGCCGGCAGCGCCCAGGGGAAGCCCGTCAGCACCTTGGCGCGGGCGTATTCGATCAGCGTCAGCCAGCCGGCCAGCACCAGGACCCGTGTCCAAGGGGACGTCCAGCGACGCGCCGCCGCCCAGAAGGCGGCACCCCAGAAGAGGCCGAGAAAGGCCGGCAGGATGGTCACCGCGAACGGCATCATCCAGGCGAAGCGCGCCGCATCGACTAGGAAGGCGTGGCCGATCCAGTATAGGCCGGTCGTGAAGTAGCCGAAGGCAACCGCCCAGCCGGTCAAGAAAGCATGGCCGGGCGCAGCATCCACGAGCCAGACGACCAGGGGCAGGGCCGCGAAGAGCACCCAGGGCTGCGACAGCGGCGGCTGGGCCGCCGTCATCAGGGCGCCCGCGAGGACTGCGATCCCCGTGCGGGCCCAGCCGCCACGACGGCTCAGCCAGCGGACAGGCCGCGGGACGGCGCTCAGGGCTCGCTCCGGCAGGTTATTCGGCGGCCTCGCGCGGCTGGGCAGCGTCGCCGTTGCCGGAGCCGCGGAGCGTCAGGCGCAGGCGCTTGATGCGGCGCGGGTCGGCATCGACCACCTCGAACTCGTGGCCCGCGGGGTGGAACACGACCTCGCCCCGAGCCGGCACGCGGTGGGTCAGGGTGAACACGAGCCCGCCCAGCGTGTCCGCCTCCTCATCCCAGTCGTCGGGCTGCAGGCGGACGCCGGTCTGCTCCTCGAACTCCTCGATATCGGCGCGGGCGCTGACGAGCCAGACGCCCGGGAGTTCCTCGCGCCAGAGCGCCAGCTCCTCCTCGTCGTGCTCGTCCTCGATGTCGCCGACGATCTGCTCGACCAGATCCTCGATGGTCAGAAGCCCATCGACTCCGCCGAACTCGTCGATCACGAGCGCCATGTGCACGCGGCTCGCCTGCATCCGCTGCAACAGCGAGGCGATCCGCATCGAGGGCGGCACGAACAGCATCGGGCGGACGTGGTTCTCGAGCCTGAAGTCCTGGCCGGGCCGGGCGCAGCCGACGCCATAGGCGAGCGCCAGATCCTTCAGGTGCACGAAGCCCATCGGATCGTCCAGCGTCTCGCGGTAGACCGGCAGGCGCGAGAGCGAGCCGCGCTCGAACGCGCCGATCACGTCGTCGAGGGCCGCGTCCGCCGGCACCGAGATGATGTCGGCCCGCGGCGTCATCACGTCCTCCACCCGCAGGTCGCGCAGCCGCAGGATGTTGGCGATCATCACCTTCTCGGCGGGCGAGCACTCCTCGAGCGCGCGGGCGAGTTCGTGACCCGCCTCGTCCTCTTCGTGGGCGCCGTTGCCGAACG
Source organism: Thermohalobaculum sp. (assembly GCA_035512995.1). GTDB lineage: Bacteria > Pseudomonadota > Alphaproteobacteria > Rhodobacterales > Rhodobacteraceae > Thermohalobaculum. The sequence goes on along the minus strand of DATKCY010000189.1, from coordinate 24,216 downwards.
CGTCGCTCGCGCGCTGCAACATCCTCACCAGGAAAGGTTGTTCCGACGGACTGCCGTCGTCTTCGTCGGAGGAGGTCTCGCCGCGTTTCGGGGCGTCGCCATCGAGGCGGGAGTCGGAGCTGTCGTCCATCGCTCTATCGTTCAGGGTGCGGCGCGGCCGCACCGGGGTCAACGATCAGGTAGGGATCCGCTATACCGAGCCGGATCAGCGTCCGGGTCTCGATCCCCTCCATCAGGTCTGCGTCCTCCGCCCGGTCGTGGTCGTAGCCGAGGAGATGCAGGCACCCGTGTAAGATCAGGTGCGTCGCGTGAGATTTCAAGGAAATCCCGCGCTCGTCGGCCTCGCGCATGGTGGTCTGGAGGGCGATCGCGACGTCGCCCAGATGCTCCGCATGTTCCGGCGGCGCCGGCGGGCGCGCCCCGGGCGCGCCCGGCCCAAGGTCGTAGGCGGGCCAGGAGAGGACGTTCGTCGGACGATCCCGCCCGCGGAACCGGGCGTTCAGCAGGGCGATCCCGGCGTCGTCGCAGGCAAGGAGCGCGATCGTCATTCCGGCCGGCGCCAGCCCGGTCGCGTCGAGCGCCGCACGGGCCGCGGCCTCGGCGATTTCGGCGAGATCGGGAAGCCGCGCCTGCCATCCCGGCTCGTCCACGATGAGCTCGACGACGGGCTCCGGCTCCGTCACGGCCTCTCGCGCCGGCCGGCGCTGTCGTAGGCGTCGACGATGCGCGCGACCATCGGGTGGCGGATCACGTCGCCCGAGGCGAAGCGGACGAAGCCGATCTCGGGGACGTGCTCGAGCACGCGGAGCGCCTCGATAAGCCCGCTCGACGTTCCGCGCGGCAGGTCGATCTGGGTCGGGTCGCCGGTGACCGCCATGCGGCTGCCCTCGCCCATGCGGGTCAAGAACATCTTCATCTGCATCTCGGTCGTGTTCTGCGCCTCGTCGAGCACGATGAAGGCGTTGGCGAGCGTGCGCCCGCGCATGAAGGCCAGCGGCGCCACCTCGATCTTGCCCTCCTCCATCAGCTTCGCGACCTGGCGGCCCGGGATCATGTCGCCGAGCGCGTCATAGAGCGGGCGCAGATAGGGGTCGATCTTCTCCTTCATGTCGCCCGGCAGGAAGCCCAGGCGCTCGCCCGCCTCGACCGCCGGGCGCGACAGGATGATGCGGTCGACCTTCTCCTCGAGGAACATGGCGACGGCGGCGGCGACGGCGAGGTAGGTCTTGCCCGTGCCGGCGGGGCCGATTCCGAAGACCAGCTCGCGCCGGAACAGGTCGGCGACGTAGCGGCGCTGGGTCGGCGAGCGCGGCTCGATCACCTTCTTGCGGGTCCGGATCTCGAGCCGCCCGCCCGGGAACATGTCGAGCTGGGCGTCGGGCTCCGGCGCCGCCTCCTCCACGGGCGCAAATGTCCCCATGCGGATCAGCGCGTCGATGTCGCCCTGCTCGGCCGGGCGGCCTTCCTCGAGCCGCTGGTAGAGCTGGGTGAGCGCCCCCACCGTCTGCTCGCGCGCCTCCGCCGAGCCGTGGACCGCGAGCTGGTTGCCCCGGCGCAGGATCGCGACGCCGAACCCCTGTTCCATCGCCGCGAGATTGCGGTCGAACTGACCGCAGAGGTCGATCAGCAGGCGGTTGTCGGGAAATTCGAGCAGCGTTTCGTCGAGGGCGGCGTCAGGCATCGAGAGATCCGAAAAGATGCAGTTCGCCACCGATCATTGTCTCCCGCCACGCTCTCACAACAACATGCTGTGGCAGGAGGGCGCGGGGCGCAAGGGAAAAGGGCGTCGCCTGCGTGTCACAATGCGGGGCGGGCGCGCGTGCACGAAAGACGGGGACGACCAACCTCACGCGGCGCCGGCCTCGAGCGGCATGTCCGCCAGACGGCCCGCCAGGCTGTGCGGCCGCGCCTCGGTGATCGCCACGTCGACGATCCGGCCGGTGAGCGACGCCTCCGCGTCCAGGTGCACCGCCTGCAGCCAGGGCGAACGGCCGACCATCTGGCCCGGGTGCCGGCCCGGCTTTTCGATCAGCACGGGCATCCGGCGGCCGACCATGGCGCGCTGGAACGCGTCCTGCTGCTCGGCGAGAAGCGCCTGCAGGCGGGACAGCCGCTCGGCCTTCACGTCCTCCGGCACCTGCGGCTGGCCGGCGGCCGGGGTTCCTGGGCGGGGCGAGTACTTGAAGGAAAAGGCCGAGGCGTATCGGACCTCGCGCACGAGCGCGAGCGTCGCCTCGAAGTCCGCGTCGTTCTCCCCCGGAAAGCCCACGATAAAGTCGCCCGACAGCGCAAGGTCCGGGCGCGCCGTGCGGATGCGCTCGATCAGACGGATATAGGACCCCGCCGTGTGGCGCCGGTTCATGGCCTTCAGCACGCGGTCCGAGCCCGCCTGCACCGGCAGGTGCAGATAGGGCATCAGCTCCGGCACCTCGACATGGGCCGCGATCAGGGCGTCGTCCATGTCGTTCGGGTGCGAGGTCGTGTAACGGATGCGCTCGAGCCCCCCGACCCGGGCCAACTCGCGGATCAGCCGGCCGAGGCCCCAGGTCCGGCCATCCGTCCCCTCGCCGTGCCAGGCGTTCACGTTCTGACCGAGCAGCGTGATCTCGACAACCCCGCGCGCGACCAGCGCCCGCGCCTCGTCGAGGACGCGCGCGGCCGGGCGGGAGACTTCGGCGCCGCGGGTGTAGGGTACGACGCAGAACGCGCAGAACTTGTCGCAGCCCTCCTGCACCGTCAGGAAGGCCGCGGGGGCGCGGCGGCGGGCGGGGGCCTGCGGCAGGTGGTCGAACTTGTCCTCGGCCGGGAACTCCGTGTCGATCTGGGCGCCGCGGCCCTCGCGGACCGCGCGGGCCATCGCCGGCAGGCGGTGATAGGCCTGCGGCCCGACCACGAGGTCGACGAGCGGCTGGCGCGCGACGATTTCCTCGCCCTCGGCCTGGGCGACGCAGCCGGCGACGGCGATCGCCATGCGGCCGCCCCCGGCAGCCTTGGCCGCGGCCAGCGGCTTCAGACGGCCGAGCTCGGAATAAACCTTCTCGGCCGCCTTCTCGCGGATGTGGCAGGTGTTGAGCACGACGAGGTCCGCGCCCTCGGGCGTCTCGACCGCAACATAGCCGTCGGCTGCCAGCGCCGAGGCCATGCGCTCGCTGTCATAGGCGTTCATCTGACAGCCATAGGTCTTGATGTAGAGTTTCTTCGGCTCGCTCATGGGCGCGCACGTGCCTGCAATCCGGTCGACCAGAAACGCGGCGGGCGCCCGCTGGGGCCCCTCGCTCCGCCGCTCTCTATCGCGCCGGCGCCTGCCGTGCAATGCCGGGCCGCGCCCCTGGGCGCGGCCGCCGCGAGCGCCTCAGCTGCTGCGCGGCTTGCGGCCGAGACCGATCTTCTTCGCCAGCTCCTGGCGCTTGCGCGCATAGCTCGGCGCGACCATCGGATAGTCGGGGCCGAGGTTCCACTTCGCCCGGTACTGTTCTGGCGTCATGTCGTAGGCGGTCTTCAGATGCCGCTTAAGCATCTTCATCTTCTTTCCGTCCTCCAGACAGACGATGTAGTCGTCGGTCACCGACTTCTTGATGGGCACGGCCGGCTTCTGCTCGACCTCCGGCTCCGCCGGCGCGCCGCCGAGTCCCGAGAGGGTCGAGAAGACGGTCTCGATCACGCTCGGAAGATCGGTGCTCGCCACCGCATTGTTCGAGACATGCGCCGAAACGATCTCGGAGGTCAGCGTCAGCAACTCCGTGTGATCAACAGTCGACTCAGCCATTTCATTCTCCCCGCTGGCAATGCTGCCCGCCACCTTCTGCATTTCCGCCTTCCTGCCGTGAGTTCTCCGCGCACTTAACCGAACTGGATTTGGTTCAGCCGGCTCGCTCCAAATAGGATGAGTTCATAGAATTTGCAATGCAAAGATTCCGGATCGTCTTGGAACGACGACAATCCACCGCGGCTGCTATTGCTCGCTCCAGCGCTCGACCGGCCCCGCGACTTGATCCATCGCGCCGGGAACGAGCTCCCGCGCCAGCAGTCGCGCCTCGTTGACAGGCGGGGGAAAGCTCAGGCCCTGCGCGGACGCGCGGCGGAACCCGAAGCGGCCGTAATAGGGCTCGTCGCCCACCAGCACGGCGCGCGTCCAGCCGAGCGCCGCCGCGCGCTCCAGGGTCTCGGCGATCAGCCACGCGCCAAGCCCCTCGCCCTGACGGGTCGGGTGAACGGCGACGGGACCCAGCAGCAGCGCCGGGTGCGCGCCCCCGATCACGACCGGCCAGTGGCGGATTGCGCCCGCAAGGCTGTCGTAGTCGTCGCGCGCGAGCAGGCAGAGCTCGGCGACCGGCTCCACCCCCTGACGAAGACGATAGGAACTGAGGCCCGTCCGCCCGGGGCCGAACGCCGTGTCGAGCAGAAGCTCCACCTCCTCCCGGTCCGCTGGAGTCTCCGGCTGCAGGCGAAACATGGGGCGCGGTTGCGTGGCTGTCGGAGGGCGCTAGTCTGTCGCCGCGGCCCATACATGGATCGGCGCCGCCTGAGAAGTCCCGTCCGTCCCCGCGAGGAGCCTCCCCGATGTTCTACCGTCCGGAGGAAGGGCACGGCCTGCCCTTCGACCCGTTCAAGGCGATCGTCGTCCCGCGCCCGATCGGCTGGATCTCGACGCTGGACGCCGAAGGCCGCGCGAACCTCGCCCCCTACAGCTTCTTCAACGGCTGCGGCGACGCGCCCCCGATGGTGATGTTCGCCCAGACCGGGCGGAAGAGCCGGCCCGAGGCGATCAAGGACTCGGTCGCGAACATCCGCGCGACCGGCGAGTTCGCGACGAACATGGTCACGCACGCGCTGGCCGAGCGGATGAACGCGACCTCGGGCACCCACCCCGCCGGGGTCGACGAGTTCGCCCAGGCCGGCCTGGCCCCGGCACCGTGCCGCACGATCGCGCCGCCGAGGGTCGCCGAGGCGCCGGTCGCGCTCGAATGCCGGGTCGTGCGCATCCTCGACGACCTGCCGTCCTGGCGCGAGCACGCATTCAACATCGTCGTGATCGGCGAGGTCGTCGGCGTGCATATCGACGAGCGCTACCTGACCGAGGAAGGCCGGCTCGACGTGCTGGCCCTCAGCCCGGTGGCGCGCATGGGCTACAAGGACTACACCTCGGTGACCGAGAAATTCGAGATGGACCGCCCGGTGGTCGAGCCGCAGCCCGAGGGGGCGGCGAAGCGATGAGCGCGAAGATCGGCGTGATCGGCGGCAGCGGCGTCTACGCGGTCGAGGGGCTCGAGGACGCGCACTGGCAGACGGTCGAGACGCCGTGGGGCGCGCCGTCCGACGCGATCCTGACCGGGCGGCTCGGCGAGGTCGAGGTCGCCTTCCTGCCGCGCCACGGACGCGGGCACGTGCATTCGCCGACCACGATCAACTACCGCGCCAACATCGACGCGATGAAACGGCTGGGCGTCACCGACCTCCTGTCGGTCTCCGCCTGCGGGTCGCTCCGCGAGGGGCTCGCGCCCGGCGACTTCGTGATGGTCGACCAGTTCATCGACCGGACCGTGAACCGCCAGAAGACCTTCTTCGGCTCAGGCTGCGTCGCGCATGTCTCGATCGCGCACCCGGTCTGCGAGCGGCTGCGCCAGGCACTCCTCGCCGCGGGGCGGGAGGGCGAGCACCGGATCCACGACGGCGGCACCTACATCACGATGGAGGGGCCGCAGTTCTCGACGCTCGCCGAGAGCCGGATGTACCGCCACCACTGGGGCGCGGACGTGATCGGCATGACCAACATGCCCGAGGCCAAGCTCGCCCGCGAGGCCGAGCTCTGCTACGCGACCGTCGCGATGGTCACCGACTACGACAGCTGGCACGACGAGCATGGCGAGATCGACATCAGCCAGGTCCTGATGACGATGGCCGCCAACGTCGCGGGCGCGCGCGCGCTGCTCGAGCAGGCGGTTTCCGGCCTCGGCCCGGACCGCGAGCCCTGCCCCCAGGGCTGCGACCGCGCGCTCGAGCACGCGATCATCACCGCCGAGGAAAAGCGCGACCCGAGCCTTGTCGCCAGACTCGACGCGGTGGCAGGACGGGTGCTCGGCCGATGACCGGATGATGTTCGACCTCGCCGCGCTCGAGGCGGCCGAGCGGCTGGTACGGGCGCACCTGCCCGAGACGCCGCAATACCGTGGCCGCTGATCGAGGCGCGGACCGGCTGCGAAACGTGGGTCAAGCACGAGAACCACACGCCGACCCGGCGCATTCAAGGTCCGCGGCGGGCTCACCTATCTCGACCGGCTGATGCGGCGGATGCCCGACTGCCCCGGCATCGTGACCGCGACCCGCGGCAACCGCGGCCAGTCGATCCCGTTCGCCGCGCGGCAGCACGGGCTGCCGGTCACGGTGCTGGTGCCGGAGGGGAACAGCGCCGACAAGAACCGGGCGAGGCGGCACCCCCGCCACCTGAGCCGGCGCGCCTGTTGCGCCGCCGCCGCCCGCGGGTATGGTCGCCCGACCGGGCGTGGCGGAACTGGTAGACGCAGGGGACTTAAAATCCTCCGGCGCAAGCCTTGCGGGTTCGAATCCCGCCGCCCGGACCACCGCAATGCCAGCGAACGCAGCAAACCCTATGCGGCGAACTTTAGATTCAGGCGACTAGGTCCCTCTCGCCGAAGCCCCCCGCGGCTTCCAGGCCTCAGCAGTTCGGGACGTTGACGGCGAGGCCGCCGAGTGAGGTCTCCTTGTACTTCTCGTGCATGTCGCGGCCGGTCTCGCGCATCGTCTTGATGCAGGTGTCGAGCGAGACCACGTGGGTGCCGTCGCCGCGCAGGCTGAGCGAGGCGGCCGCGACGGCCTTGATCGCGCCGAGGCCGTTCCTCTCGATGCACGGGATCTGGACGAGGCCCGCGACCGGGTCGCAGGTCATGCCGAGATGGTGCTCGAGCGCGATCTCGGCGGCGTTCTCGACCTGGGCCGGCGTGCCGCCCATCGCGGCCGCGAGCGCGCCCGCCGCCATCGCCGAGGCCGATCCGACCTCGGCCTGGCAGCCGCACTCGGCGCCCGAGATCGAGGCGTTGTGTTTGACGAGCCCGCCGATCGCGGCGGCCGTCAGGAACATGTCCTCGAGGCCCTTCGGCGTCGCCCCCACGATGTGGTCGGCGTAGTAGCGCACGACCGCGGGGAAGACGCCCGCGGCGCCGTTGGTGGGCGAGGTCACGACCTGGCCGCCGGCCGCGTTCTCCTCGTTCACCGCCATCGCGTAGACGCTGAGCCAGTCGTTCGCCGCGTGCGGCGGCACCAGGTTGCGGGTGCGCTCGTCGAGCAGCTGGCGATGGATCGCGGGCGCGCGGCGGCGGACGCGCAGGACACCCGGCAGCCGCTCCTCCTCGGCCGAGAGGCCCCGGTCGATGCAGGCGCTCATCACCTGCCAGAGCCGCTCGATCCCGCGGTCGAGCTCGGGCCGGTCGATCCGCGACTCCTCGTTCGCGCGCTTCATGTCGGCGACCGAGAGGCCCGATTCTTCCGCCATCGCCAGCATCTCGTCTGCGGTGGAGAAGGGGTGAGGGACGCGCGCGTTCCGCTCGGCGGTCCGCTCCTCGGCGCGGCCCATCTCCCCCTCGGTCACGACGAAGCCGCCGCCCGTCGAGTAGTAGGTCTCCTCGAGGTAGAGGTTGCCGTCGGCGTCGTCGGCCGACAGCGTCAGCGCATTCGCGTGCAGCGGCAGCGCCGGGCCGCGGTCGAACACGATGCCGCTCTCGGGGTCGAAGGCCAGGGGGCCCAGGCCTTCGACCTCGACCCGCCCCGTCTCGCGCACGGCGGCCTCGACCCGGGCCGCCTCTTCGGGCTCGATCGTCTCGGGGCGGAGGCCGGCGAGGCCGAGAACGACCGCTCGGTCGGTCGCGTGCCCCTTGCCGGTCCAGGAGAGCGAGCCGTGCAGCCGGCACCGGAGGCGGCTGGGCGCGCCCGCACCCGGCACCCGGTCGCGCCCGCCGCGCAGGTCGTCGAGGAAGCGCGCGGCCGCGACCATCGGGCCCATCGTGTGCGAGCTCGACGGGCCGATGCCGATCTTGAAGATCTCGAAGACGCTGAGGAACATGCGCTTGGCTCCGGGGCGGACGCGCCCTTTTATAGGACCGGCCGCGCGGGCGCGAGCGGCAACCGGCGACACCGGCCGGCGCTGACGCGACCTCTCCGCGACGCTATCATGCCCGCCCGAGCCTGCCGGAGGAGATGCCAATGGAGCCCCAGCTTTCCCCGTCCGACCGGGCCAAGCGCGCCGCCGCCCTGCGGGCGCTCGAGATGGTCGAGGACGGAATGCGGCTCGGCCTCGGAACGGGCTCGACCGCGAGGTGGCTGGTGGCGCTGCTCGGGCACCGGATCGCGGAGGAGGGGCTGAAGGTCACCGCGGTCGCGACCTCGTCGGCGACGCGGGCGCTGGCGGCGGAGGCCGGGGTGCCGCTCCGCGGCATCGACGACGTCGAGGGCCTCGACCTGACGATCGACGGCGCCGACGAGTTCGACGCCCGGCTCACGCTCATCAAGGGCGGCGGCGGCGCGCTGCTCTGGGAGAAGATCGTGGCCGCGGCCTCGGCCCGCATGGTGGTGATCGCCGATCCGTCGAAGCGGGTCGAGACGCTGGGCACCTTCCCGCTGCCGGTCGAGATCGTGGGCTTCGGCCACCGCCACACCGCCGCCCAGGTGCGGGACCTGCTCCAGCGCTCGGACGTCGGGGGGGACCTGACGATGCTGCGCCCCGGCAGCGGCGGGCCCTGCGTGACCGACGAGGGGCACCACATCCTCGACCTCCACCTCGGCCGCATCGGCGACCCGGCGCGACTGAACGTCGAGCTGAACGCGATTCCGGGAGTCGTCGAGACCGGGCTCTTCGTCGGCATGGCCGACACGGTGGTCGTGGGGCTCGAGAGCGGGGAGGCGGAGGTCATCGGCCGGGGCTGACGCGGCCGGGCCAAGCTCAGACCTCGGCCATCTCGAGGCGCGGCGCGGCATAGCGCCGGTCGTGGGTGAGCGACGGGATGCGGCCGCGGGCGGTCTCGACGGCGGCGAGGTCGATCTCGGCCGAGGCCACGCCGGGCTCCGCCCCGCCGTCGGCCAGCACGGCGCCCCATGGATCTACGACCAGCGAATGGCCGTAGGTCGCGCCGCCGCCCGGGACCGGGCCGCAGGCGTCGGGCGCGATCACGAAGGCGCCGTTCTCGATCGCCCGCGCACGTGCCAGCACGTGCCAGTGCACCTCGCCGGTCTTCTGCGTGAAGGCCGAGGGGACGGCCAGGGATCTCGGCCCCGGCCTGCGCGAGGTCGCGGTAGAGATAGGGGAAGCGCAGGTCGTAGCAGATCGTGTGGCCGATCCGGGCGCCGGCGGCTTCCACCAGCGTCGCGACGCTCCCCGGGGCGACCGAGTCCGACTCGGCGTAGACCTCGCGCTCCGAGAGCTGGATGTCGAACATGTGGATCTTGTCGTAGCGGCTGGCGATGCGCCCCTCTGCGTCGATCACGAGGCCGCGGTTCAGGATCCGCTCGTCGGGACCAGGCACGGCGATCGAGCCCGCCATGATCCAGACGCCACGCTCGCGCGCGAAGGCGCGACGTGAAGCTTGCGTGGGGAGCCATCTCGACCGACAGGACGACACGTCCCGTCCGGCCGGGCGCGGACGCTCGCCTCTCCGCGCGGGCGCGACGGGATGGCGCTGGACGGACTTTTGCCTCAGAGTTAAGAACCCGCACAACCGGGCGGGGAGCAAAGCCCGGAGAGGGCGAGGGGTCACGGCGCTCCCTCGAGGTCGGGGTGCAGCAGGCGGCTGCGCCGGCCTTCCCGACGGAAAGCGAGGAGACCCTTCATGGCGATCGGCGAGACCACCAGCGTCAATTCCGATCAGACGGTCGAGGCCGCCGGTATCACGGGGCTCGGCCAGGTGCACTACAACCTGACGCGGCCGGCGCTGGTCGAGGCGGCGATCCGCAAGCAGGAGGGTGCGCTGGGGATCGGGGGCACGCTGCTCGTCGAGACCGGCAAGCACACCGGCCGCTCCCCGAAGGACAAGTTCGTGGTGCGCGAGCCCTCGGTCGAGGCCGACGTCTGGTGGGACAACAACCCGCCGATGGAGCCGGAAGCCTTCGAACGGCTGCGCCAGGACATGCTCGCACACATGAAGGGCGGCGAGTACTTCGTGCAGGACCTCTATGCCGGCGCGGATCCGGACAACCGCCTGAATGTCCGCGTGATCAACGAGCTCGCCTGGCACAGCCTGTTCATTCGCCACATGCTGCGCCGGCCCGATCGGAGCGAGCTCGCCTCCTACGTGCCCGAGTTCACGATCATCAACTGCCCGAGCTTCAAGGCCGACCCCGAGCGTCATGGCTGCCGCTCGGAGACGATCATCGCCGTCAGCTTCGAGCGCAAGCTGATCCTGATCGGCGACAGCTCCTATGCCGGCGAGAACAAGAAGTCCGTGTTCTCGGTGCTGAACTACATCCTGCCGGGCCGGGGCATCATGCCGATGCACTGCTCGGCGAACCATGGTCCCGGCGACCCGGCCGATTCCGCCATCTTCTTCGGCCTCTCGGGGACCGGCAAGACGACGCTGTCGGCCGACCCCGAGCGCACGCTCCTCGGCGACGACGAGCACGGCTGGACCGACAAGGGCATCTTCAACTTCGAGGGCGGCTGCTATGCCAAGACGATCAACCTGAGCCCGGAGGCCGAGCCCGAGATATTCGCCACCACGTCGAAGTTCGCGACCGTGATCGAGAACATGGTGTACGACCCGGTCACGCGCGAACTCGACTTCGCCGATCCGAGCCTGACGACGAACATGCGCGCGGCCTATCCGCTGCACTACATCTCGAACGCCTCCGAGACCGGGGTCGCCGGCCAGCCGAAGACCGTGGTCATGCTGACCTGCGACGCCTTCGGCGTGCTGCCCCCGATCGCGCGGCTGACGCCGGCGCAGGCGATGTACCACTTCCTGACCGGCTTCACGGCCAAGATGGCCGGCACCGAGAGGGGGGTGAACAAGGCCGAGCCGACCTTCTCGACCTGCTTCGGCGCCCCCTTCATGACGCGGCGGCCGGAAGTCTACGGCGCGCTGCTCCGCGATAAGATCTCCGCCACCGGCGCGCGCTGCTGGCTCGTCAACACCGGCTGGACCGGGGGCGCCTACGGCACCGGCGAGCGCATGCCGATCAAGGTGACACGCACGCTGCTGTCGGCGGCCCTGTCGGGCGAGCTCGAGGGCGTGGACTACCGCACCGACCCGCATTTCGGCTTCGAGGTGCCGGTCCGTGTCGATGGCGTCGAGGACTCGATCCTCGACCCGCGCTCGACCTGGGACGACCCGGCGGCCTACGACGCACAGGCGACGGAGCTGGTCGGCATGTTCCAGAAGAACTTCGCGCAGTACGAGCCGCATGTCGGCGACGACGTGAAGGCCGCCGCGCCCAAGGCGGCCTGAGCCGCCGCCGTGCCGTGACCCGCGGGCCGTTCCGCACTCTGGTCTTCGGCGGCGGCGGCACCCGCTGCTTCTGGCACGGCGGGTTCATGGCGGCGACCGTCGGGCGGCTGCCGCTCGACGTGCAGCGCATCTCCGCCTTGTCGAACCGGCTCTACGCGATGCCGACGAAGAAACCGCCGACCTTCAAGCTCGACTTCACCGACGCCAAGGGGATCCGCGATGCGTGGGGCCTCGGCGAACGGAACGGACGCGCCTTCCTCGAGCGGCACTTCCCGCAGGATGGCTGACGGCGCGGCCGCCCTTTTCCCACGCCGTACGAGACGCTAAAGGGGACTGGCGCAATTCGCCCCCCTCTGGGGCAGGGGCCGGGGGGAGGACATTCCCGCTCGAGGCATCGGCCGGGAGGAGACTGCGACGATGCCCGACTACGCCGTCGCCGCCGGCCACGAGCTGACCGCCGCCGCCGCGGCCGATGTCTGCGCGGCGGGCGGCAGCGCCGTCGACGCGGCCATCGCGGGCGCGCTGGTGGCGTGCGTCGCGGAGCCGGTGCTGGCCGGCCTCTGCGGCGGCGTCTTCCTTATGGTGCGCGGGCCTGAAGGCCAGACGGCGCTGCTCGACGGCTTCGTGCAGACTCCGCGGCGGAAGCGCCCGCCGGCCGAGCTCGACTTCCGCGAGATCCACGCCGATTTCGGCTCGGTCCGGCAGGCCTTCCACATCGGCACCGGCGCGATCGCCACGCCCGGCTTCGCCGCAGGGCTGGGCGAGGCGCACGCGCGTCACGGACGCGTGCCGATGGCCGAGCTGGCGGAGCCCGCGGTGAAGGCGGCGCGCGACGGCGTCGAGGTCAGCGCCTTCCAGGCGCGGCTGGCACGGATCGTGGCGCCGATCCTGACCGCGAGCGACGGCGCCCGCGCCCTCTTCTGCGACGGCGACGAGCTGCTGGCGGCGGCAAGCCTCTACCGCAACCCGGCGCTCGCCGACGTGATCGAGGTGATGGCGCTCGAGGGCGCCCGCTTCGTGACCGAGGGCGAGGTCGCGGCGGGCCTGCTCGCGCTCACCAGCGAGGGCGGGCACCTCGAGCGCGCGGACCTCGCCCGCTACCGCCCGGTGTGGCGGACGCCGCTCACCCGCCGGCGCGGCCACGCGCGGATCGCGCTCAACCCGCCCCCCGCGCTCGGCGGCATGCTGATCGCCTTCGCGCTGGAGCTGATCGAGCGGGGCGCGCCGCCGGTCAGCCTGGCCCGCGCCTTCGCCGCGACCTGCCGGGCGCGGGTCGAGGCGGCGCTGCAGGACGACCCGGTCGCGGGCGCGCAGGCGCTCCTGTCGGACGACCTGATCGCGCGCTACCGGCGCGAGGTGGCCGGGCGGCCAGCGGCGGTCCGCGGCACCACCCAGATCTCGGTCATCGACGGTCACGGCATGGGCGCCGCGCTCACGCTCTCGAACGGCGAGGGCTGCGGCCTCGTCATCCCCGGCACCGGCATCATGCCGAACAACATGCTGGGCGAGGAGGACCTGGTTCCCGGCGGCTGGCAGTCGTGGACGCCGGACGTGCGGCTGTCCTCGATGATGGCGCCGCTTGCGGTCGACTGGCCGGACGGACGCGTCGCGATGATAGGCTCGGGCGGCTCGAACCGCATCCGCACGGCGTTGACGCAGGTGCTGCTGGGGCTCGTCGACCGCGACCTGCCGCTCGGCGCCGCGATCGAGGCGCCACGGCTCCACGTCGAGTGCGACGCCGAGACGACCGTCGACTTCGAGCAGCCGGGTCTGGCAGAGGGCGACCGGGTGGCGCTGCTCGACGCCTTCCCGGAGGCCCGCGGCTGGAACGAGCTCTCGATGTTCTTCGGCGGCGCCCACGCCGTCATGCGCCAGGCAAACGGCGCGCTGGTCGCCGCCGGCGACCCCCGCCGCGCCGGCGCCGCGAGGAGTGGCTGACGTCGGGCGGAGACATCGCTCTCCGCCTCTCCGGCGTCACGGATGATGGCCCCGCCCGTCGGCGGGTCGCTGCCGATCCCGTTCTCACGCGCTCGGGCGTCCGTGATCAGAGCAGCCCGCGGCGAAGGAGGTTGAGCCCCGCGAGCACCAGCACCACGAGGGTGACGCGGCGGAACCGCTCCTGGTCGAGCCGATCCTGCAAGCGGAAGCCGAGCCACATTCCGAGCGCGACCGGCGGCAGCATCAGGACGCCCGTGGCCCCGGTGACCGCGTTCAGCACGCCGCTCTCGGCATGCGCGCCGAGGAGCACGAACGAGCCGGCCAGGAAGATGATCCCGAGCGCGCGCACCTGGTCGGCCTTCGGGAAGCGGCAGGCGATCAGGTAGAACAGCACCGGCGCGCCCCAGACCCCGGCGAGCGCGCCGGCGACGCCGGCGATCGCGCCGATCGCGATCTCGACGCGATGCCGCCTGCCCGGCGCCTCCGGCACCCGCGGCCGCCAGCCGGAGAGCTGCAGCGCCGCCGCCGCCGAGACGACGACGCCGATGAAGGTCAGCAGCACCTCGCTCGGCAGCCGCGGCACGACCTGCGCGGCGGCGGCCATGACCACGCCCATCACGAGCGAGAGCCGCCAGAGGCCGCGGAGCGTCGCGAGCGCGGTCCGCAGCCCCTGCCGCATCGTCTGCCACAGATTGCTCGCCGCCAGCGGCACGATCAGGATGCCGAGCGTCTCCTGCGCGGTCAGCACGCTGGCGAGGCCCGAGACCACGACCGTCGGCAGCGCGAAGCCGATCGCGCCCTTCACGAAGCCGCCGAGCGCCATGATCAGGGCGATCGCCACGAGCGTCCACGGATCGTATTCGGCGAGAACGGCGTCCATCGGACCCGGACCACGGCGAGAGGGGACGTCGTTCTAGGCCGAAGAAGCGGCCCCTGTCCCGTCCTTTCCGTCCCTTACACCGGATCCTTGTGGATGATGACCTCCGCCCCCGGGCAGGCGGCGAGGATCCGGCGGCGCGCCTCCTCGCCGACCTCGTGCGCGTCGGCGAGCGGCGTCGCCCCTTCGACCTCGGCGTGGAACTGGACGAACAGCTTGGTGCCCGACATGCGGGTCTTGAGGTCGTGCGTGCCGCGGAGCCCCGGCACGCCCCCGACCGCCGCGCGGATGCGCGCCACCGTCTCCTCCGGCGCCTCGCGGTCCATCAGCGCATCGACGCTGGCGCGCCCGAGCCGGACGCCGGAGCGCATGAGCCAGAGCGCCGCCAGCGCCGCGAGCAGCGAGTCGAGCCCGCTGACGCCGAACGCCGCCGAGGCTGCGAGCGCGACGATCGCCGCGAGGTTCGGCAGCAGGTCCGCGACATAGTGCATCGAGTCCGCCGCCACGATGCGCGAGCCGGTCCGGCGCGCGACCCGCCGCTGCCAGAGCACAAGGGCCGTCGTCAGCGCGCTCGCGACCAGCATGACGGCGAGCCCCACCCCTTCGTCGGTCAGCGGCCGGGGGTTGGCGAGCCTCAGCCCGACGCCCCAGAGGATAAGGAGGCCCGAGCCGATCACCAGGACCGACTGCGCGAGCGCCGCGATGTCCTCGATGGCCGTATGGCCGAAGCGGTGCGCCTCGTCCGGCGGCAGCACGGCGTAGCGGAGCGCCGCGAGGTTCGCGAGCGCGATCGCGAGGTCGATCACCGAATCGGCGAGGCTCGCGCCGATCGACAGCGCGCCCGTGGTCGTGAGCGCCCACAGCTTGAGGGTCACGAGGCACACCGCCACCGCGATCGAGGCCGCGGCGGCAGACAGGTTGAGCCGGTGCCCGGCCGCCGCCGTCGACACGGCTGCCCGCGGGATCAGCCGCCGGTCAGGGCGGCGTGCGGCACCGCGTAGAACTCGGTCTCGTCGACGACGACAAGCGTCGCGTCCTCGGTGCGCTCGCTCTCGGCAATGCTGCCGTCGAGGGTGGTCCAGACCTCGTTCTGCAAGAGCAGCACGCGCTGGATGCCGATCGGCTCGGCGGCCGGGTTTCGGACCTGCAGCGCCGCTGCGCCGCCGGCACCCCGGCTGATGCCGAAGACGCAGCTCGCGTCATAGGTCGGCGCGCCGGCCGAGCAGGGCATCTCGCCGCCGCCGCTGAACGCGGCCGCCGGCCCCACCTCGGTCGGTGGCGGCGCCGCCGGCGGCTCGGGCGCGCAGGCGCCGAGGGCGAGGAGGCCGAAGGCGGCGGCAGTCAGGGGCGGGGCGAGGCGCATCGGTGTCTCCCGGAGTTTTGACCCGCGCGGAGGATGCGGCGGCACCGGGCCGAGCGCAAGGCCGCCGACGGCTTTGCCGCATCAGCGGGTCTCGGTGTCCAGCGCCTGGCGCGCGGCCGCGAACACCGCCTCGAACATCGCGGGCGTGAGCCGGCCGGTGTTCGTGTTGTAGCGCGAGCAGTGATAGCTGGCGGTGAGCCCGAGCGCGCCGATCCGGCTTTCGGCACCGTGACCGAAGGGATGCGCCGCCGGCCGGGCGCCGAGCGCGCGCACCGTCGAGTCGTGCGCGATCCGCCCGAGCGTCACGATGTGCCGGAGCCGCGGCAGGGCGGCGATGCGGGCGGCCAGGAAGGCGCGGCAGGTGTTGACCTCGGCGCCCGTCGGGCGGTTCTTCGGCGGCACGCAGCGGACGGCGTTGGTGATCATCGCGTCCCGAAGCTTCAGCCCGTCGTCCGGGTTGGCCGCAAACCGCCCGTTCGCGAACCCGAAGCGCGCGAGCGTCGGGTAGAGCAGGTCGCCCGCCCAGTCGCCGGTGAAGGGCCGGCCGGTGCGATTGGCCCCCGAGACGCCGGGCGCGAGCCCGACGATCAGGAGCCGCGCGTCCAGGTCGCCAAAGCTGCGGACCGCGCCATTGTACCACTCGGGGTGCCGGCCCCGCACCTCGTCGCGATAGTCGACGAGGCGCGGGCAGAGCGCGCAGTCGGGTGGAGCTTCGGGCGCGGCGGGGCCGGTCCTACTCGTCGGCATCCGCCGGGGTCGGCTCGCGCGGCGACTGGCCGCCGTTCTGCGGCTGCCGCGGCGGCCGGCCGATCACGTCCTTCAGCTCCTCGAGCTCGATGAAGTTGTCGGCCTGACGGCGCAGGTCGTCCGCGATCATCGGCGGCTGTGAGCGGATCGTCGAGACGACCGACACGCGCACGCCCTTTCTCTGCAGCGCCGCCACCAGCGAGCGGAAGTCGCCGTCGCCCGAGAACAGCACGATGTGCTCGACGCGTTCGGCCATCTCCATCGCGTCGCAGGCGAGCTCGATGTCCATGTTGCCCTTGACCTTGCGCCGGCCGCTGGAGTCGGTGAACTCCTTCGCGGGCTTGGTCACCAGCATGAAGCCGTTGTAGTCGAGCCAGTCGATCAGCGGGCGGATCGGCGAGTATTCCTCGGAGTCGACGAGCGCCGTGTAGTAGAAGGCCCGCACGAGCTTGCCGCGACGCATGAATTCGGCGCGCAGCAGCTTGTAGTCGATGTCGAAGCCAAGCGCCCTGGTCGCGGCGTAAATATTAGCCCCGTCAATGAACAATGCGAGGCGCTCATCGCGATAGAACATGGGATCCCTCTAATCACTCAAGCAGTCGTGCACGGCACGGATCCCGCCCAGCTCGGGGCGTCGTCGTCTTCATCTATGGAACCGGGCCAAAGCCGTATATGCGCGGGAGATTGGCGAAAGGCAATCGGTGAGCGAAAGAAAATGACACCGCTTTTCATCGCCGCGGGCGCCAACCTCGCCGGTCCGGCCGGGTCTCCGGCCGCCAGCGTCGCCGCGGCATTCGACCTTCTCGAGGAAGGCTGCGGGCTCCGCCTGCTCGCGACGAGCCGGCTATACCGTTCCGAGGCCTATCCGCCGGGCGCGGGCCCCGACTTCGTCAACGCGGCCGCATGGGCCGAGGGCGACGGATCGGATCCGGCCGCGCTCCTCGCCTGCCTGCACGCGGTCGAGGCGCGGCTCGGGCGGGTGCGCGCGGCACGGTGGGGACCGCGGGCGATGGACCTCGACTTCCTTGCGGCAGGCGACCGTGTGCTGCCCGATGCCGCGGCCGAGGCGGCGTGGCGCGGGCTCGGCCCGGAGGAGGCGTCGGCTCGGACGCCCGAGCGGCTGATCCTGCCGCATCCGCGGCTGGCAGAGCGCGCCTTCGTCCTGGTCCCGCTCGCCGAGGTCGCGCCTGACTGGCGCCACCCCGTGCTCGACCGGACGGCCGCGGAGCTTCTCGAGGCCCTGCCCGCCGAGGAGCGCGCCGCGGTGGCGCCGCTGCCGCCGCGCCCGCAGGTGCTGCGCGCGGTCGAGCTAGGCCCCGACGGCCGAGGGTCACGCACCCGCCACACCATCGGCGGCGTGTCCCGGGCCCGCTTCCACGCGCTCCAGATCGTGAGGCTCCCCGGCGCCCGGGGCGTCGAGCTCCGCTATCTCGACGCCGGCGGACGCGAGGTCACCGACACCTGGCACACCTGCCTCGCCGACGCGCTCGCTCAGGCGGAGCGGGAATTCGACCTCGCCCCCGCTGCCTGGCAGACGCCCCTCCGACCGCCGGCACCGGACCCCGATGACGCTTGAATTGCAGGCGCCGGACGGTTATCTGAGCGGCAATCCGGATTTCAACTGCCGATCGGAGGGCCGCGATGGCTCGCGTTACCGTCGAAGATTGCGTCGAGAAGGTTCCGAACCGGTTCGACCTCGTGATGCTCGCCGCGCACCGGGCGCGTGGCCTGTCGGCCGGCGCCGCGATCACGATCGACCGCGACAACGACAAGAACCCCGTGGTCGCGCTCCGCGAGATCGCCGACGGCACCGTCGATCCCGAGGCGCTGCGCGAGCAGGCGATCGAGAGCCACCAGCGGCACATCGAGGTCGACGAGCCGGAGGAGGACAACATGGCGGCCCTGATGGCCGGCGGCGCCGAGCAGCAGGCGAGCCAGCCGTCGCAGCACTCCCCGACCGACGACATCGACGAGGAAAAGCTGCTGCGGGCGCTGATGGCCGAGCAGGACCGCCGCTAGGGCCAAGCCCGCGGGCGGCCGACGGAGGACCGACCCCCAGTGATCCGTCAGTACGAGCTCGTCGAGCGGATCAGGGAATACAATCCGAACACCGACGAGGCGCTCCTGAACCGCGCCTACGTCTTCGGCGCCCGCGCCCACGCCGACCAGAAACGCGCGAGCGGCGAGCCCTATTTCGGCCATCCGCTCGAGGTCGCGGCGATCCTCGCCGACCTCCGGCTTGACGACGCGACGATCGTCACGGCCCTCCTGCACGACACGCTCGAGGACACCAGCGCGACCCGCGAGGAGCTCGAGCGGCTGTTCGGCCCGGAGGTCGCCGAGCTCGTGGACGGCGTCACCAAGCTCACCCAGCTCGAGCTCTCGTCGACCGAGACGGCGCAGGCGGAGAACTTCCGCAAGCTGCTGCTCGCGATGGCGCGCGACGTCCGCGTGATCCTCGTGAAGCTCGCCGACCGGCTGCACAACATGCGCACGCTCGACCACCTGACGCCCGGGAAGCGCCGGCGGATCGCGCAGGAGACGATGGACATCTACGCGCCGCTCGCGGGCCGCATGGGCATGCAGTCGATCCGCGAGGAGCTCGAGGACCACGGCTTCGAGGAGCTGCACCCGGACGCGCGCCAGGCGATCCTGCGCCGCTTCGTGCGGCTGAAGCGCGAGACCGGCGACCTGATCCCGCAGATCTCGACGCTGATCGGCGACGTGCTCGAGGACGCCGGCATCGAGGCCGAGGTGCAGGGCCGCGAGAAGCGCCCCCACTCGATCTGGCGGAAGATGGAGGAGAAGCAGATCACCTTCTCGCGCCTGGCCGACATCTACGCCTTCCGCATCATCTGCGACACCGAGGAGGCCTGCTACGAGGCGCTGGGCGCCGTGCACCGCCACTGGCGGGTCGTCCCCGGCCGCTTCAAGGACTATATCTCGGGGCCGAAGGCCAACGGCTACCGCTCGATCCACACCACCGTCTACGGCAAGCAGGGCACCCGGATCGAGATGCAGATCCGCACGCGCCAGATGCACGAGGTCGCCGAGACCGGCGTCGCGGCCCACTGGGCCTACAAGGATGGCGAGCCGGTCGGAAACCCGTTCGTGGTCGACCCCTTCAAGTGGCTGCGCGACCTCGCGAACCGGGTCGAGAAGGGCGACGAGCCGCACGAGTTCCTCGAGCACGTCAAGCTCGACATGTTTACCGACCAGGTCTTCTGCTTCACGCCGAAGGGCGACGTGGTCGGCCTGCCGCGCGGCGCGACGCCTCTCGACTTCGCCTACGCGATCCACACGAATGTGGGCCACCACTGCGCCGGCGCGCTGGTCGACGGACGCCGCGTGCCGCTCTGGACGCGGCTCCGGAACGGCCAACAGGTCGAGGTCATCACCGCGGTCGGGCAGACGCCCTCGCCGCACTGGGAGGACATGGCCGCGACGGGCCGCGCCAAGCAGGCGATCCGGCGGGCGGTGCGCTCGCGGCTGCGCGAGGAGCAGATCGCGCTCGGCCGCGACCTCGCGGCGCAGAGCTTCGAGCGCGCCGGCCGCTCGGCGGGCGAGAAGACGTTCGCGGTCGCGGCCGCGCGCCTCGCGCAAGGGACCGTCGACGCGATGATGGTGGCGCTGGCCAAGGGCGAGCTCACCGGACGCCAGCTCGTCGAGGCGGTCTACCCGATCCAGCCCTCCGGCGAGGCGCTGCCGGAGCCCGAGGAAGCGGCGCCCCCGGCCGCCCGCGTCCGCGGCGTCCGCCGCGGCCAGCCGATCACCTTCTGCAGCCAGTGCTGGCCGTTGCCAGGCGACCGGATCATCGGACTCGCGCGTCGCGACGGCATCGTCGTGCATGCCATCTCCTGCGCCGAGCTCGCCGAGTTCGAGGACGATCTCGGCCGCTGGCACGATCTTCGCTGGGACCCCGAGGCGAGCGCGCGGGCGACCAATGTTGCGCGGATCGCGGTCACCATGTCGAACTCGCCCGGCACGCTCGGGACCGTCTGCACGCTGATCGGCGAGCAGCACGCGAACATCGACAACCTCGAGGTGCTGAAGCGCAAGCCCGACTTCTTCCGCATGACCATCGACCTCGAGGTCCGGGACGTGAAGCACCTGCACGACATCCTGACGGCGCTCCGCGCGCAAAGCTTCGTGAGCCATGCCGAACGGGTGGTCGGCGCGCCGGACGAGATCGAGGCGCCGGTCGCACCGCCCCAGCCGCGCCTGCCGCTCGGCCGAACCCCGTCCGTCCAGTAGCCGCAGGCAGGGCACGGCACGCAATGCGGTTCAAGCGGCGGCAGCACCCTCCCTTCTGGAGCCGCGTGCGCGAGTCTGCCTATCCGCGCAAGGGCTGGTGGCGCTTGGTTGGCTACGTCAACAAGCGGATGCAGCGGCTGCCGGACACGCCGGAGCGGATCGCGCTCGGCTTCGCCTGCGGCGCGTTCGTGTCGTTCACCCCCCTGTTTTTCTTTCACTTCATCGTTGCCGGCGCGCTCGCCTGGATCTTCCGCGGGAACGTGCTCGCGGCGCTGCTGGGGACCGCGGTCGGCAATCCCGTTACCTTTCCCTTCATCGCCACCGCCGCCCTCAATCTCGGCTGGTGGATGCTGGGGATCGACCCGGTCGAGGACGCGGGAGGCTTCTCCTTTTCGTGGCTCTGGGACAATCTCGACCTGATCTTCCTGCCCTATCTGGTCGGCGGCGTGCTGCCGGGGCTGGCGATCGCGGTGATCTGCTACATTGTGTGCCGGCCGCTGGTCGCAGCCTACCAGAAGCGCCGGAACGACCGTCTGGCCGAGCAGGCGAAGCGGCGCCGCGCGATGGCCGCGCGCGAGCAGGAGGCCTACGAGATGCACGATTCGGAGGACGACAATGTCTGACCGCACCCCGCGGCCGCTCGGCCGGCTCCGCCTCGGCGTGAACATCGACCATGTGGCGACCATCCGGAACGCCCGCGGCGGCGGGCTGCCCGACCCGCTGCGCGCCGCGCGCGTGGCCGAGGAGGCCGGCGCCGACGGCATCACCGCGCATCTGCGCGAGGACCGGCGCCACATCACCGACGGCGACATCGAGGCGCTGATGGATGGCATCGGCCTGCCGCTCAACCTCGAGATGGCCGCGACCGACGAGATGCAGGCGATCGCGCTCCGCCACAAGCCGCACGCGGTCTGCATCGTGCCGGAAAAGCGCGCGGAGCGGACGACCGAGGGCGGGCTCGAGGTCGCGCAGGACGAGAACCGGCTCGCGCACTTCATCGCGCCGCTGGCGGAGGCGGGCTGCCGCGTCTCGATCTTCATCGCCGCCGACCGCCGGCAGATCGAGGCTGCCGAGCGCATCGGCGCGCCCGTGGTCGAGCTCCACACCGGCGCCTATTGCGACGCCCATGCCGAGGGCCGCACGGACGACCGCGATGCGGAGCTCGGGCGCCTCCGCGACATGGCCGCCTACGCGCACGAGCTCGGCCTCGAGGTCCATGCAGGCCACGGCCTGACGTTCGAGACGGTTGCTCCGGTCGCCGTCCTGCCCGAGGTAATGGAGCTCAATATCGGGCATTTCCTGATCGGCGAGGCGATCTTCTCCGGCCTCGACAGCGCCATCCGCCGGATGCGCGAGCTGATGGACCGCGCCCGCCGCGACGCCTTCGGCGAGGGCGCGGCGTGACGCGACAGTCGGCCGTCCGGTCTGCGCGCGGGACGCTGCCCGCGCGCCTCGTTCCATTGACGCCATGATCCTCGGCACCGGCACCGATCTCTGCAACATCGAGCGGATCGAGGGAACGATCGCGCGCTTCGGCGACCGCTTCCTCGACCGGGTGTTCACCGAGGTCGAGAAGCGGCGCTCGGAGCGGCGGCGCGAGCGGACCGCCTCCTATGCCAAGCGCTGGGCGGCGAAGGAGGCCTGCTCGAAGGCCCTCGGCACCGGGCTCCGCATGGGCATCGCCTGGCGAGACATGGGAACGCGCAACCTGCACACCGGCCAGCCGACCATGGAGCTGACGGGCTGGGCGGCCGAGCGGCTCGCCGCGATGACCCCGCCCGGGCACGAGGCCCGCATCCACGTGACGATCACCGACGACCACCCCTGGGCGCAGGCGCTGGTGACGATCGAGGCGGTGCCGGAGGGCGCGCCGGCGCTGCCGCGGATCGGCCGCGGCTGACCCTCACGCGGAAAGGAGCCGAGGGAAGCTTCTGATCCCGGGCCCCCGCGCGGCCGGCGGAGGCAGTCCGGCTTCCTCGAATGCGCGAGTTCAGTCTTGACTGAACGATATGAACGCCCCAATTGGCGGACGCGCGCGGAGGTGGACCATGTCAATGCACGGGCAGGCACAGGCGGCGGAGACGGCGGACGACGCCGTCGCCGACTTCATCGACCGCATGGGGGTTGTCGCGCAGGCGGACGGCCTGCCGCCGATCGCCGGGCGGCTGATGGGCTTCTTCGTGATCCACGGCGGCCCGGTCAGCTTCAGCGAGCTCGGTGAGCGGCTGCAGATCAGCCGTGCCAGCGTCAGCAACAACACGCGGCTGCTCGAGGGGCTGGGCGTGATCGAGCGAACCAGCATGCCCGGCGACCGGCAGGACTATTTCCGGCTCGCCGAGGCCCCGTATCGCCGGCTGCTCGAGGGTGTTGTCGAGCGGATGGCGCGGGCGTCCGCGGCGGCCGAGAAGGCGGCGCGCGACGTGCCCGCCGACTGGGAGGGCGCGCGGCGACGGCTCGACGAGCTCAGGGATTTCTATGCGAGCGCCGGGGAGAACACGCGCACCCTGCTCGCGGCGCTGGCGCGGCAGGAGCGGTAGCGCCCGGCACGCGGGCGCCGCGAAGGCGGAACGAATGGCACGGAAATCGACCTATATCGCGGCAGCGCTCGTCGTCGGCATCACCGGCTGGATGGCAAGCGGCATGATGGCGCCGGACGAGCCCGCGGCGCCCGCCGCGACGAATGGCGCCGCGCCGAAGCCGGTGACCGTCGACACCGCCGTCTCGCGCGCCGAGCCGGTGCAGCGCTCGATCCTCGTCCAGGGCGACACCCGCGCCTATCGCAGCGCCGGGATCCGCAGCGAGGCCGATGGCCGGATCGAGTCGATCGCGGTCGAGGAGGGGCAGACGGTCGCGGCCGGCGATCCGATCATGACGCTGGCGCTCGACGAGCGCGCGAGCAGGCTCGCCGAGGCCGAGGCGCGGCTCGAACAGCGGCAGGCGGACTATGACGCCGGGATCTCGCTCCAGGAGAAGGGCTACGCGACCGCCGAGCGCATCCGCGAGCTGCGCTCGGCGCTCGAGGAGGCCCGCGCCGAGGTGGCGACGATCGAGCAGCAGGTCGCCGACACGACGATCCTGGCGCCGTTCGACGGCGTGGTCGATGAGATCGAGCGCCGCGTCGGCGAGGTCGTCGAGCTCGGCGAGGAGGTCGCGACGCTCATCGACAACGCGCCTCTCAGGGTCGAGGTTCGCGTGCCCCAGCAGAGCATTTCGCGGGTCGAGGTGGGGGCGCCGGCGGACGTACAGTACGCGACCGGCGCACGCGAGGCCGGCCGCGTCTGCGTGATCTCGGTCGCGGCCGACCCCGGCACCCGCACCTTCCGGGTCGAGGTGCGCACGCCCAATGCCGACCGCTCGATCCCGTCGGGCATCAGCGCCGAGGTGCGCATCCCGACCGGCGAGATCGAGGCGCACTTCCTGACGCCCGCGATCCTGTCGCTGAACGACGACGGGCGGCTCGGCGTCAAGACGGTGTCGCCGCAGAACACCGTCCAGTTCCACACGGTCTCGATCGTCCAGGCGCGCGCCGACGGCATCTGGCTGACGGGTCTGCCCGACGAGGCCCGGGTCATCACGGTCGGCCAGGGCTT
>DATKCY010000188.1:0-7118 GCA_035512995.1 Thermohalobaculum sp. | reverse complement strand
CGGCGGCCGACCCCCTGGCGCAGCCGCGCGACCAGCGCGTCCGCCTCCTCGGGGTCGGGCACGAAGGCGCGCAGCCTCAGCGCGTGCGGCAGCGCCCGCCCGGGCTCGCCCTCCAGCCGCTCGACCAGCAGCCTGAGCAGCCGCGCCGCGGCGGCCTCGACCTGCGCCGCCTCGCCGAGCCGCCAGGCCTCGTAGTCCGGGCAGCGCGACAGGTCGAGGTCCTCGAGGAACCCGCCGCGGAGCGTGGCGGCCAGCGCCTCGAGCCGCGCGTCGGGCAGATCCTCGAGCCCGTCCGCCGCCGCCTGCCGGAGGTCCAGCCAGTCGACCCCGACGCCCGCCCGGTCGAGCGCGACGACCGAGCGGTCCGAGAGGATGCGGTCCGCCCCGTCGCCGTTCACCGCGCGGCGGATCTTCGACAGGCTCCAGCGCAGCGCGCCCTTCGGGTCGTCCGGCAGCTCCCAGAAGATCTCGCACAGCCGCTCGCGCCGCACCGGGCGGTCGGCGAGCGCGAGATAGGCCAGGAGCGCCCGCGTCTTGCGCGAGGGCGGCATCTCGACCTGCACGCCCCCGGCCAGCACCTCGAAAGGCCCGACGACGCGGATCTGCAGCACCTGATCCACTGTCCCTACCCGTTCGCCGCCATGCGCGTCTGCGACAATCCTACTCTGCCGCAGCCGCTCTTGCCAGCACGCGCCGGCTGTGCGCGCCCGGCCGCGCCTTCAGCCGGCGAGGGCAAGCTCCCGCCGCCCCGCCGTCAGCGCCGGCAGCGCCGGCAGCGGCGTCGCCGCGTTGATCGCCGCCAGCACGGCGGCCTCGGTCCTCATCGCCTCGCTCAGCGCCGCGTGTCGTCCCTTCACTTCCTCGGTCGTCCAGTCGAAGGCGGCGATGGCCTCGGTCACGCGGAAGAGCGGCAGGGACAGCGCGTCGCGCAGGTGCTCGTAGTCGGCGAGCGCGAGCGGACTGCCCGAGGCGACGGCGCGCGCCAGGAGCTCGGCGTCGCGGAAGGCGTCGGTGATGCCGTGCGCCGTCGCGGGGTCCTTGAAGTAGCCGGCGTCCCCGACCAGCGCCCAGCCCGGCCCGTGTGCCTGCCGCAGGTGGCCGCGCACGCCGCCGAACTGGCGGAGCCGCCCGGCCGGCTCGCCCCGCGCCACGGCCTCGGCCAGCTCCGGCGCGGACGCCGCGAGGCAGGCGCGGAACAGCGCCTCCGGACTCGCGACCCCGGTCCCGGCGACCTCGGCGAGGCGGCCGCCGGCGAACACGCAGCTCTCGCCGCCGTTCGTCGGGATCGCGCCCGTCATCAGGCCCGGCCGGAAGATCCAGCGGCAGCCGCTGTCGGGCACGCCGCCGAAGTAGCCGAACAAGAGGCGCCCCGCCGGCGGCTTGCCGCTGACCCGGGTCTCGGCGCCCGCCAGCTCGGCCACGCGCGAGCGCACGCCGTCGGCGCCGATCACGATGTCCGCCCGCACCTCCGACGCGGCGCCGTCCGCGTCCACGACGACGGCGCCGCGGACACGGCCCGTGCCATCGCGCAGCAGGTCGGCGAGGGTCCAGCCGTGGCGGACATCGGCGCCCGCGTCGCGCGCCGCATCGACGAGGATGCGGTCGAGCACCGTGCGCCGCGGCGCGTAGAGCGCGTCGACGCCGTCGCCCGGGCGGATCGGGATCGAGACGACCTCGTCGCCGTAGTCGAAGGTCGTGACCGGCATCGGCGGCGTGCCTGCTGCCTTCAGCCGGTCCAGCAGGTCCCAGCGGGCGAGCTGCATCACCGCGCCCCGCATCAGCGCGTGCGTCGACAGCGTGTCGCTGCCATAGGTGCCGCGGTCGATCGCGAGCACGCGCAGGCCCCGCCGCGCCAGCAGCATGGCGGTCGCGGCCCCCGCGCAGCGCGCGCCGACAACCAGCGCGTCGTAGCGCCTGTGGATCGTGACGACGGTCATCGCTCGGCTCCTCAGACAGCGGCGCGCAACTCGGCGCCCGGTTGGTGCGACAGGTGGTGGATCAGGTGCCCGGCCAGCGCCCCGGCGTCGCCGCCGACGCCGTCGATGAAGCCCGACTTGCGCCGACGCATGAAGCGCAGGCCGAGGACGTAGAGGCCGGGCGCCGCGCCGACGCCGCCCCGGTGGCGGATCTCGCCCCGGTGGTCGAGCGCCTCGGCGGGCAGCCAAGGGTAGCGGCGCCGGAAGCCGGTGGCCCAGACGACCGTGCCGATCCCCTCGGCGGAGAGGTCGAGCGCGCGCGGCGCCTCCGCCAGCGCGGCCGGATCGAGCGGCTCGGACGCCTCCGCAGGGCCGCCGAGACCGGAGGCCTCGGCGAAGGAATCGATGCGCGCGCGCAGGCCCGTGAGCTTGCGCTCGGCCGCCGCGGTCGTGTCGGCGAGGTCGCCGGCGAAGCAGATGCGGCCGCCCTCGGCCCCGACCACCCGGCCCGCCAGGCGGACACCTGCGCGCGAAAGCGTCGCAAGGTCGATCGACCGATGCTCCGGGCTGCCCACGAGCTGCAGCGACGGCTGGCTGCGGGCTGCCTCGATGTCCGGCATGGCGGCCGCCGCCTGGTCGAGCAGCCCGAGCCGGTCGAGCCACCAGAAGATGTCGCGCCCGCGATGGCGGCGCGGCAGGCGGATGTGCCGGCCGACGGCCAGGGTCACCGCGCGCCCGGCCCGCGCCAGCTCGTCGGCGATCTGCACGCCCGAGGCGGAGGCGCCGACGACGAGCACGCCGCCGGACAGGAGCTGCCGCGGATTGCGGTAGTCGCCCGGCACGAGCTGCTCGACCGAGGTCGGCAGCCGCCACGCGATCTCCGGGATCAGCGGCGCGTCGCAGTGGCCGGTCGCGACCACGACGGCGCGCGCCGACCACATCCCGCGGTCGGTCTCGACGCGCCAGCCGTCGCCCTGCCGCGCGACCGCCAGCACCTCGGTCCCGGTGCGGACCGGCGCGGCGAACGAGCGGGCATAGGCATCGAGGAAGGCGGTCACCCCGGCCATCGTCATGAAGCCGTCCGGGTCCGGCCCGCGATAGCGCCAGCCCGGCAGGCGGGTCATCCAGTTGGGGGTCAGCAGCCTGAGTGAATCCCAGCGCTCGCTCCGCCAGCGCTCTGCCACGCGCCGGCGCTCGAGCACGACGTGGTCGATTCCGCTCGCAGCCAGGTGCCAGCTGATCGCCAGCCCGGCCTGTCCGGCTCCGATGACGACGACATCCGTGCGACTCATGACGCATCTCCCTCAGGTTTGGTCCCGCCCCTCGCGGCGAGGGGCGGGAGCGGCCGCTCATGCGGCTTCGGCAAAGGCCTCGGCAGGCGCGTCGGCCCGGCTGGTGACGGTCCGCGCGCGCTCGCGCGCGGTTGGGACCAGCAGGCACCGGGCGTCGTACCAGCGGCGGAAGGCCGTGAAGTCGGCGCGGGCCATCTGCTGCCGGAAGCCGAAGCCGGTGGCGGCGGGGGCGGTCGCGGTCATCGGTCTGTCTCCTTCTCGATCTCGTTGTTCGGGGACGGCCGGTCGGGGCCACCGCGGGCACGCGCCCGCGGCGGCCGCGCACGGTTTCAGGCGGCGCGCGCCGTGACGGTCACGGGCGTGCGGTTGGTCAGGACGTCGAAGACGGCGGAGCGGGCGCGCGACTGCTCGACGATCTTCTCGAGCGTCTCGGCCGGCGCGTCGCCCTTGATGGTGAAGTCGACGCGGATGCCCTCATAGCCGTTGCGCACCTCGTCCGAGATGCCGAGGATGCCGCGCAGGTCCATGTCGCCCTCGACGGTCGCCGTGACCTCCTCGAGCTCCACGCCGCGGGCGGCGGCGATGTTGGCGATCCCGGCGGTCAGGCAGGCGGCCAGCCCGTGCAGGATCCACTCGACCGGGGTCGGGCCCTTGTCGGCACCGCAGAGCACGGCCGGGTGGTCGGCGTCGGCCGTGAAGTCCGTCTCGCGGACCTGCTCGGCGCCGGCCCCGTGATAGCCGTTGATCGTGCTACGGGAGTGGGTGCCGCGCTGCCAGTCGGTCTTCGCGCGCCAGGTGAAGCGGGCGAGCGCGGGCTCGGCCGCGACGGCGTTGATCGTCGCGAAGAGCGTCGGCGTGTCGACGCCGTGGTGCGGCTCGGGCGCCTTGCGGGTCGCGGGCTTGTCGATCGTTGCGGTGGTCATCGTGCTGTCTCCTCTGCTGGACGACGGGCTGTCCGTGTCCGTCCGGTGCGGAGACGGCTACAGGGCGAGCGTTTGAGCGCCAGTGGCAGCGGCAGTGGTATCCGGCGCCCGGACCGTGTGAGGCGCCGTTACCACGGGCGCGGGCGCGGCATCGGCGCTAAGGCTTGCGGCCATCGACCCGTTCGAGGAGGAGAGATCATGAGCGATGTCGTCACGTCCCCCTGGGAGCGCACCCTCGCCGGCAAGCCCGCCGACGGGGCTGCGGCCGAGCGCAGCCGCACCACGTCGAGGGCCGATGTCGAGGCGTTCACGGCTATGACCGGAGACCGCAACCCGCTGCACTACGACGAGGCGCTGGCCGCGGCGACGCCGTTCGGCGGCCTCATCGTCCAGGGCGGCGTCACCTCGGGCATCCTGAACGCCCTCGTCGCCGAGGACCTGCCGGGGCCTGGCACCGTTTTTTTGGGCGTCGAGTGGACGTTCACGAAGGCCGTGCGCGTCGGCGAGACGATCACCGGCCGCGTCGAGGTCACCTCGGTCCGCGACGACAAGCCGATCTGCCAGCTCGCGACCAGCGTCCGGAACGCGGACGGCGAGACGTGCCTGCGCGGCACCGCCACGACCTACACGATGCCGCTCGGGGCCTGAGCGCGGTGGCCTGGCGCTCCCTCCCCTCTCCCCCTGCCCCTCTCCCGAGGGAGAGGGGCGCGCGCGCGGCGGCGGGGGCGCTTTCCCGCCGTCACCGGCAGGGAGGAGAGGGGGAGCAGGGCGCACCCCGCATCTCCGGCGCCGAGAACGCGGCTTGAGCGAGCCGCCGACCCGCGGGGCGGAGGGCCCATGGCGGGGGCGCAGCGCCTCGATCGCCGTCATCGCCCTGGCGCAGGTGGCGGCGCTCTCGCTCTGGTTCTCGGCGACGGCCGTGATCCCGGCGCTCGAGGCCGAGCGGGCGCTCGACCCTGGCACCGCGTCCTGGTTCACCGGCGCGGTCCAGCTCGGCTTCGTCGCCGGCACGCTGGCAAGCGCGGCCCTGGGCCTCGCCGACCGGCTGGACCCGCGGCGGCTGTTCATGGCCTCCGCCGCCTCCGGCGCGGCGGCCAATGCGCTGATCGTCGCGCTCGACCCGGCCTCGGCCGCGGCCATCGCGCTCCGCTTCCTGACCGGCGTCGCCATGGCGGGGGTCTACCCCGTCGGCATGCGCCTCGCAGCGACCTGGGCGCGGGGCGACATGGGGCTGATGATCGGGCTGCTCGTCGGCGCGCTGACGCTCGGCTCGGCGGCGCCGCACCTGTTCAACGCGCTGAGCGGGATCGACTGGCGCATCACGCTGGCGGCCGCCTCGGCGAGCGCCCTGTTCTCGGCGGGCCTGATCCGGCTCGCCGGCCTCGGTCCCGGCTACGCTCCCGCCCCCCGCTTCCGCCCGGGCGAGGCGCTGAAGGCGTGGACGACCCCGGCGCTCCGCCTCGCGAACCTCGGCTATCTCGGCCACATGTGGGAGCTCTATGCGATGTGGGCGTGGATCGGCGTCTTCCTGGCCGAGAGCTTCAGGCTGAGCTTCGACGATCCCGCCGCCGCGGCGCGCGCCGCGGCGCTCGCCACCTTCGCCACGATCGCCGCCGGCGCGATCGGGTCGGTGGCCGCCGGCGTGCTGGCCGACAGGCTCGGCCGGACGACGCTGGCGATCGCGGCGATGGGCGTCAGCGGCGCCTGTGCGCTCGTCGCCGGGCACCTCTTCGGCGCCGCGCCCGTCCTTCTCGTCGCGCTCTGCCTGGTGTGGGGCGCGGCCGTGGTCGCCGACTCGGCACAGTTCTCGGCGAGCGTCGCCGAGCTCTCCGAGCCGCACCTCGTCGGCACGATGCTGACGGTGCAGACGAGCCTCGGCTTCCTGCTGACGCTCGCGACGATCCACCTCGTCCCCGTGCTCAGGGACGCGGCCGGCTGGCCGCTCGCCTTCACGGTCCTCGCCCTGGGCCCGGCCGCCGGCATTCTCGCGATGGCGCGCCTCCGCCGCCGCCCCGAGGCCCGGCGCCTGGCCCGAGGGCGCCGATGATGCGACTCCGGTCACGGAAGAGGCTCCTCCGACCTGCCGGAGCGGCGGCCCTCGCATGCCCTGCCCGGGATGAAGAAAACCGGGGTCGGCAGCCGTCCCTCAGAGCTGCGGCCGGCGATGCAGACGGCGTGCGACGAGTTGGAGCGGAGGCTGGCGACCAAGGGGGCCGCGAGCCTCAGCGTAGCCGCCGCCGCTTTGCAGAGCTGAACCGATTTGTGCCGACAACGGAGGTGTAACCGACGCAGTCGGCGTGCTTTTTCACCATGGGATCTTCAAAAAAGCGCGGTGGAGTCGAGCCCGGGCCCTCCCAGCGGTCGGTGTGCTGGGCTTTACAGGTCGGACCTGGAGGCCGCGTGGGCTACTCCGCCGCCTGAAAAAAATGGCTACTCCCGGTGTCCAGCGAAGGCGGCCCGGAGCGCCTCCAGATCGAGCGTAGGCGCCAGCATGGCGAAGTGCAGGTGATCCGGCTCGATCCCGCGCAGATCATTGTTGAAAGCGATGCTGTGGACGAACGCCGTGCGGGCGACATAGCTCGCATATGGTGGAGGCCCCTGAAGTGCTGCGCGTCGAGCTCGCCTGCGAGGCCCGGGGCGTTGGCAGTCCCTGCAATGTCGTTCGTGATCGCAGGATCGAAAGCCGACTGGCCAAGGCGCGTCGTGAACTCGCGGCGAATCTCTTCGCGCCGAAGGTCGATGTGATGCAGATGGATCGCCGTCGCGTCGGCCGGCTTCGCCCGCCAATGTTCCTGCACGGTGCGGCCGAGACGTCGTAGCATGCCCCGCACGCTGGAATTCCGCTCTGTTCCAGAGCGGATCCGCTTCGAAGACGGCTGCGGACCAGCTCCTCCACCGGAAAACTTGACCTCTTCAACCCAAATCTCTACGTCGCAGATATCTTGCGGGCATGGTGTAATGGTAGCGCTCTAGCCTTCCAAGCTAGC
>DATKCY010000187.1:0-14004 GCA_035512995.1 Thermohalobaculum sp. | reverse complement strand
CCTCGACGCCGGGGCCAACGATTATGTCGCCAAGCCCTTCAGGTTCGCGGTGCTGCTCGCGCGCATCCGCGCCCAGCTCCGCCAGCAGGAGCAGTCCGAGGACGCGGTTTTCCCGGTCGGTCCCTACAGCTTCCGGCCGGGAACGAAGACCCTGAGCGACGAGGCCGAGCGCAAGATCCGGCTGACCGAAAAGGAGACGAACATCCTCAAATACCTCTACCGGGCCAGCGGGCGGACGGTCGACCGCGAGACGCTTTTGCGCGAGGTCTGGGGCTACAACGCCGGCGTCACCACCCACACGCTCGAGACGCATGTCTACCGGCTGCGCCAGAAGATCGAGCCCGATCCGGCGAACGCCACGATCCTCCTCACGGAACCGGGAGGATATCGGCTCGGCTCTGAAAGTGGGACTTGATATGGTACATCCACTGCCCCATCTTTGAAAATAGGCAGCGGTTCCCCCACACGCTGCCAAAAAGCGGGCGGGTCTTCCCCCTCAACCCAGCCCGCACTACCGCCCGAATTCAAGGGCTGCGTCCGGTGTCCCCCAACACCGGGCGCTTCTTCTGTCCGGGGTGTTGCCTCGCCGTCACCCATCGCCCATGCTCCGGCGCCGCCCGCGCGCCGTCCGGACCCTCCCGATGCTCTCGATCGCCACCTGGAACATCAACTCCGTGCGGCTGCGCGCGAACCTCGTCGCCCGCTTCCTCGAGGAGGAGCGGCCCGACGTCCTCTGCCTGCAGGAGACCAAGTGCCCGGTCGACCACATCTGGACCCGCGGCGGCGCCCACGCGGTGCCGGGATCGACCCGCATCCTCAGGGCGTGGCGCGGCACCGAGCAGCCCTCCGACCACGTGCCGGTGGTGGGGCCCGCATCGCGTGACCCGGGCCCGCCGCGGCGCCTCTATCCGCCGGCCTCGGCACCCTCCGTACCCCACAGCGCCTCGCGCAGCGCCCAGCCCTCGACCCCCTCGATCGCGATCCGGCACCAGCGGGGCTCGCACGCGTCGAGGCGGGCGACGACGCCCTGCTCGGCCTCCGCGACCGGCACCGCCGTCTCGACCGGGCGGTCGCGCAGCGTCGCCATCGGGCTCGTGACCAGCACCGTGCGGCGGCCGGACAGGAGCGAATGATAGACCCAGCCGCCGGCGCCGTCGGAATCGACGATCCGGCGCCAGTCGCCGTACTCGTCGACCACCCTGACCGGCAGGCCGGCGCGGCGGAACACCCAGTCCTTGCGGTAGTCGAGCCCCGGGCCGCGGCGGACATTGATCTCGTTCGAGCGGAGCGAGACGTAGCGCGGCAGCGGCAGCCTGGTCACGGGGCCGAGCGCCTCGGCCGGCGCGCTCTGCCCCTCGCCCGCCGCCGGCAGCGGCCCGCCCGCCGCCACGAGCGCCGCCGCCAGCAGCACCGCCGCAATCCGCTTCATGCCCGTGCCCCTCGCCCCGTCTGGAACCGCGCCGCGGACGGGTCCCGATCCTGCCCGGCCGGGAATTAATCCTTCTCACCGGGCGGGGGCGATTCTAACACGGGAAGGCCCGCCGGTGGACCGAGGAATTTCCCGATGAAGAAGCGTCTCGTCGTGGCCGTGACCCGACGGCTGCCCGCGCCGGTCGAGACGCGGATGCGCGAGCTGTTCGACGTGCGCCTGAACGAGGACGACCGGCCGATGGACGCGGACAGCCTGGCCGCGGCGATGGCGGAGGCCGACGTGCTGGTGCCGACCGTCACCGACCGGCTCGGCCCCGAGCTGATCGCCGGGGCCGGCGAACGGCTGAAGCTGATCGCGAACTACGGCGCCGGCTTCGACCACATCGACGTCGAGGCGGCGCGGGCGCGCGGCATCCTGGTGACCAACACCCCGGGCGTGCTGACCGAGGACACCGCCGACATGACGATGGCGCTGATCCTGGCGGTGCCGCGGCGGCTGGCCGAGGGGCTCGAGCTCATGCGCTCGGGCGACTGGACGGGCTGGTCGCCGACCGGCATCACCGGCCACCGCATCTGGGGCAAGCGGCTCGGCATCGTCGGCATGGGCCGGATCGGCACCGCGGTCGCCCGCCGCGCCCGCGCCTTCGGCCTGCAGATCCACTACCACAACCGCCGGCGCGTGCACGAGGAGGTCGAGGACGAGCTCGAGGCGACCTACTGGGAAAGCCTCGACCAGATGCTCGCGCGGATGGACATCGTCTCGATCCACTGCCCGCACACGCCCGCGACCTTCCACCTGCTCTCGGCCAGGCGGCTGCAGCTCCTCCAGCCCGGCGCCTACGTGGTCAACACCGCCCGCGGCGAGATCATCGACGAGAACGCGCTGACGCGGATGCTGGTCAAGGGCGCGCTCGCCGGCGCCGCGCTCGACGTGTTCGAGCGCGAGCCCGCGGTCAATCCGCGGCTGATGGGCCTGCCGAACGTCGTGCTGCTGCCGCACATGGGCTCGGCGACCGCCGAGGGCCGGCTCGAGATGGGCGAGAAGGTCATCATCAACATCCGGACCTTCGCCGACGGCCACCGGCCGCCCGACCAGGTGCTTCCGTCGATGCTCTGAGCCGCTCCGGCTGTCTCAAACTGCTACAGACGCAACGCTAGGCTGCTGGCGGCATATGGGTTAACGTTGCGTAAACAAGCCGGCGCATTTCGGCGTAAGCCGTTCTCCAGTGTCGTGGCGTACAGGGGTCCTCGATGATCGCTCCTGGCGGGGACGGCCGCGGGCGCAGACCCGACGGCGCGGGGCCTGCGGCCTCGTTCGAGATCGTGGAGGTGCAGACCGCGGCCGGAGGTGTGATCGGGCTCGCGCGGCTGCCGGGCCTGCGCGACGGGCGCTTCCGCTGGGACCTCCTGGAGGACGAGCTCGACCGCGTGGCCGAGTGGGGCGCTACCGCGATCCTCTGCCTGATCGAGAATGACGAGATCCCCGACCTGGACCCGGAGCGAATGCTGTTCGAGACCCGGCGCCGCGACATCGGATTCCTGCATCTGCCGATCCCGGAGGGCACCGTGCCCGGTGCGGCCTTCGACACGGCCTGGGAGGGCCTGCGCGGCCGGCTGATCCGCGCCGTCGGCAAGTGCCAGCGCCCGCTGGTGCTGTGCAGTGACGGGCGCGGCCGCTGCTCCATGATCGCGGCGCGGCTGCTGATCGACAGCGGCATGCAGGTGGAGGCGGCGATCCGGGCGCTGCGGGATGCGTCCCCCGGTGCCCTGCGCGATCGCGAGCACGAGGAGAACGTCCGCGCCTACGCGCGCGGGCGCTGAGGCCGGCGCTCAGGCTCCCGGCAGCCCGACCCGGCGCCGGATCTCCGGGTCGCGCAGCGAGACGTCGGTGCCGGCATGCTCCGCCGCGGCGCCGGCCGCGAGCCAGACGATCGCCTCGGCCGGCCACTCGGGCGGGATGTGCTCGGACCAGTCGAGCCGGCTGACCGGATTGATGCCGCTGTCGCGGATCGCCTCCTGCATGGCGGTCGCGACGGTGCCGGGGCTCAGCCCCACGACGCGGACGCCGGTGCCGCCGAGCTCCGCCTGCGCGGCGCGGGTCAGCATCGCCGCCCCCGCCTTGGCGGCGCAGTACTGGCTCCAGCCCTCGAGCGCGTGGGTCGCGGCGCCCGAGCTCAGGTTCACGACGACGCCGCTGCCCTGCCCGATCATCTCCGGCAGCACCGCGCGAAGGCCGTGGAAGACGCCCGTCAGGTTGATGTCGACGCCCCGGCCCCAGGCCTCCGGATCGGCCTCGGCCAGCGGCCCGATCGGCTCGATCACGCCCGCGTTGTTGACCAGGATGTCGACCCGGCCGAACGCCTCGCGGCAGGCGGCGACGGCGGCGGCGACGTCCTCGTAGCGGCTGACGTCGCAGGTGCGGGCGACGGCGCGCCCGCCCGCGTCCCCGATCTCGCCCGCCACCGCCTCGATCTCGCCGGTCGAGCGCGCGAGCGCCAGGACCGACGCGCCCTCGCGCGCCAGCGCCCGCGCGGTGCAGGCGCCGATGCCGCGCCCGGCGCCGGTGACGATGGCGGATTTTCCGTCGAGCTTCGGCATGGCGGCGCTCCCCAGGGTCCGGTCGGGACGATCCTAGCGGCGGCCGGCGCCGGCTGTCACCGGGCCAGCACGGGGCGGACGGGCGGCGCCGTGTCGCGGAACGGCCGCCGCGGCGCGCGCGCTCAGGCGGCGGGGCGGTCGGCGGGCAGGGCGCGCGCGAACAGGGCGCCCGGTCCCGCCGCCTCCGCGCCAAGACCCGCCAGGTGCAGCATCGACCAGAGGCAGGCCTGGTTCGAGCAGACGACCGGCTTGCCGAGCCGCTTCTCGAGCTCCGCGACCACGCCGAGCGCCGGGACGGCGGTGCACGAGATGAAGAGCGCCTCGGCCCCCGCGGCATCCGCCTCCTCCGCCTCCGCCACCAGCGTCCCGCGGGACAGGCGCGCCATCAGCCGGTCGTCGGCCATGCCGAGGCAGCGGATCGAGGCGAGCCCGAGCCCATGCTCCTCGAAGTACCGCGC
This sequence comes from Thermohalobaculum sp., assembly GCA_035512995.1. Lineage (GTDB taxonomy): Bacteria > Pseudomonadota > Alphaproteobacteria > Rhodobacterales > Rhodobacteraceae > Thermohalobaculum. The sequence goes on along the minus strand of DATKCY010000187.1, from coordinate 9,517 downwards.
CATCGGCCGCGTCGTCTCGGCCAGATAGGGCGTCAGCAGCGCGATCCGCCGGACGCCCAGCGCCGCGAACGCCCAGCGCGCGGCGCGCGGCGGCGTGACGACCGGCACGCCCGGCCGCCCCTCGGCGACCGCCCGGTCGACCGCCGCCTCGCCGATCACGACCGAGGCCGAGGTGCAGCCGAAGCAGATCGCGGCGAGGTCCACGCCCGGCACGATCCGCGCCGCCGCGGCGCCGATCCGGGGCGCCATGGCCGCGAGGTTCGCGGGCGTCGTCGGGTTCGCGTAGTCGACGCGGGTGGTGTGCAGCGCCGCGCGGTCGGGCGGGATCAGCCGCAGCGCGTCGCGCTCGAGGGTCAGGTCGGTCGAGAGGGCGATCAGGCCGAGCCGGGCAACGGCGGTCTCGGGCTCGAGGCCGGGCTCCGCGTCGCTTTCCACCACCTCCGGCACCGGGCTTTCCACGGCGCCCATCTCAGACGACCATGACCGGGCAGCGCGCGAGCCCCGTGATCTTGTGCGACACGCTGCCGAGCAGGTATTCCTCGATCGACCCCAGGCCCCTGCTGCCGAGCACGATCAGGTCCGAGCCGTGCTCCTCGGCGAAGGCGATGATGCTGCGCGCCACCGGCCCGTTCTTCACGAACGCGCGCGGATCGGTGGCGCCGAGCGACAGCGCGTGGTCCTTCGCCTCCTCCGCCACCTGGCGGGCATGCTCGCGCATCGCGTCGTCCATCGTCTCCGGCTCCTTCGGCCGGACCATCGAGAACGACGCCTCGAGCAGGCTGTAGTGCCGGTAGACCGTCAGGATCTTCAGCTCCGCATCCGTCAGCGCCTGCAGCTCGACCGCCTTCTCGAGCGCGGCGAGCGCGTTTCTGGAGCCGTCCACGGGGACGAGTATCCGGCTGAACATCGAGCCCCTCCGGGTCTATTTCGCGAAGGCGAGGTCGCGCAGGAACAGCGCGATCTGCGGGAAGTAGATCAGCGCGACGGCGACGCCGAGCAGGATCAGGATGAAGGGCGGAGTGCCTTTCACGACCTCCCAGTACGGCCGCTTGAAGACGGCGATCGCCGTGAAGATGTCGCAGCCGAACGGCGGCGTCGCCGAGCCGATCGCCACCTGCAGGGTGATGATTATCCCGACGTGCACGGGGTCGAGGCCGACCGCGTCGACCACCGGCGCGAAGATCGGCACCATCACCAGGATGACGACGATCGGGTCGACGAACATGCAGCCGACGAAGAAGGCGATCGAGATCACGAACAGGACGCCGATCTGCCCCATCTGGTCGATGCCGATGCCGCTGAGGATCGCCTGCGGGATCTGCGCGAACGAGATGATGAACGAGAACGCGGAGCCCGCGGCGACCAGGATGAAGACGACCGCGGTGATCAGGCCCGTGGACTTGGCGGTCTGGTAGACGTCGTTCAGGCTCAGCTCGCGGAACACCACGACCTCGAGGATCAGCGCGTAGAGCACGCAGGCCGCCGCCGCCTCGGTCGGCGAGAAGATGCCGCCGTAGATGCCGCCGATGATGATGACCGGGAAGCCGAGCGGCCAGACCGCGCTCTGCACCGAGCGCAAGCCCTCGCCCCAGGTGGCCTTCGGCTCGGTCGGAACGCGGTGGCGCACCGCGTAGATCACGCTGTAGATCGAGAACAGCACCAGGATCAGCAGGCCGGGGCCGATGCCGGCGATGAACAGCTCGGCGATCGAGGTGTTCGAGACGACACCGTAGATGATCATGCCGATCGACGGCGGGATCAGGAAGGCGATGTCGCTCGCGTTCACGATCAGCGCCAGGATGAAGCTGTCGTTGTAGCCCGCCTTCAGCATGCGGGGGCGGAGCGGCGAGCCGATCGCGACGACGGTCGCCTGGGTCGAGCCGGAGACGGCGCCGAAGACCGTGCAGGCGGTGGCGGTCGAGACCGCGAGGCCGCCCTTCACGTGGCCGATGAACTTCATCACCATGTCGATCAGGCGGTCGGCCGACTGGCCGCGGGTCATGATGTCGGCGGCGAAGATGAACAGCGGCACGGCGATCAGCGAGGCCGGGCGGATGCCGCCGATGAACTGCTGGATCATCGTCTCCATCTGCCCGAAGCCGCCCATCATCATGTAGAAGCCGACGAAGGCGCCGACGATCAGCGGGATCATCATCGGGAAGCCGAGCAGCAGCAGCACGATCATGATCGAGAAGATGGTGGTGGCCATCGCGTCGCCCCCTCAGACTTCCCGCTCGTCGTCGTCGTATCCCTCGAGCACGTGGGTCGAGAGGTAGATGTCCTTCTCGAGGAGGTTCTTGACCGCCGTCAGCGTGTACTGGACGCCCGTCATGAAGAAGCCGATCGGCACCCAGACCAGCGTCCACCAGATCGGGATCTGCAGCGACGGCAGCACGCGCCCGCGGCTGGCCTGCGTGCCGATGTAGGTGATCGAGTACCAGCAGAGCAGGAACATGAAGAGCGCGGTGACGAGCGTGATCACGATCATCAGCGGCTTGCGCAGGTGGGGCGGCAGCGCGTCGTAGATCGCCGACATGCGGATGTGCCGCCCCTGGCGGGCAGCGTAGCTGATGCCGGCGAAGGTGATCAGGATGATCAGCATGCGGTTCAGCTCCTCCGAGAAGAAGAGGCTCTGCTGGAAGACGAACCGGCCGAGGACGTTGGCGACCGTGTTCGCGGCCATCAGCAGCACGCCGACCGCCAGCAGCACCGCCTCGACCCGCGCGATGACGCTGTCGATGGTGCCGAGAACGCCGGGCAGGGCCGAGGAGAACTCGTCGGCGTCGGGCCCGCCGACCGGCCTCGCGGACGGCTGCGGCTCGGCCGGGGGCGTCTCGGACGGCGGATGCCGCCCGGACTCGCGCCCGGAGGATTTCGGCGTCTGGCTCACCCCGGATGCCCCTCGTGTTGCTGAGCGGTGTGCCGGGCGGGCAGGCCCGCCCGGCAGGACGGCGGGCTCAGTTGCTGTCGCCGCTCTCAGCCTCAGGCTCCTCGGCGCCGGCCTCAGGCTCCTCGGCGCCGGCCTCGGGCTCCTCGGCGCCGGCCTCGGGCTCCTCGGCGCCGGCTTCAGCATCGCCGCCGGTTGCCGCGCGCGCCTGCTCCAGGTCCGCCTTCATCTGGTCGAGGATCTCCTGGCCGCTCTCGCCCGTCATCTCGATGAACTGCTCTTCGACCTGCCCGGCCGCCGCGACGAAGGGCTGGCGCTCCTCCTCCGAGAGGATGTTGATCTCCATCTCGGGCTTGGTCTCCTTGATGTTCGCGAGCGACTCCTCCTGCAGGCCCTTCTGGTGCTCGACGATAAAGTCGAAGGCGGCGTCGGTCGCGTTCTGGATCGCCTGCTGGTCTTCCTCGGACAGGCCCTCGTAGAAGTCCAGGTTCGCCATCACGGCCGTGGTGAAGTTGTTGTGGCCGATGCAGGTGATGACGTCGGTCACCTCGTACATCTTCGTCGATTCCAGGAAGAAGCCGGGGTTCTCCTGGCCCTGGATGATGCCGGTCTGCATCGCGCCGTAGACCTCACCCCACGGCAGCGGTGTCGGCGTCGCGCCGAACGCCTGGTAGCTCTCGACCAGCAGCGGGTTGGTCATCACCCGGAACTTGACCTCGTTCAGGTCCTCGGGCGAGTGCACCGGCTCCTGCGTGGTCATGCAGACCTCGCCCTCCGGGAACATCGCCAGCAGCTCGAGCCCCTGCTCGGCGTAGAGCTCGGGGAACATCTCGTTGATCGCCTTGGAGGTGCGGAAGAACTCGACCAGCGTGTCGTGATCCTGCGGCAGCAGGTAGGGCACGAAGAAGACCTGCGCCTCGGGGATCAGCGCGCCGGTGAAGCCCGGCGACTGGTCGACGAACTGCAGGATGCCGGACTGCGCCTGCTCCATGATGGCCTCGGACTCGCCGAGCGTGCCGAACGGGTAGACCTCGACGGTGTGGTCGGTGTTGGCCTCGATCTCTTCCTTGAACTTATTGGCGAAGACGTTCTGCACGTCGGTCGCCGCCGCCTCCTCGGTCGCGTAGCGCCAGGTGTCGGCGCCGGCGCTGCCGGCCATCGCGACCAGCGCGAGGCCCGTGGTTGCGCAAAGCATCTTATGCATGCGGCTCATGTCATTTTCCCTTCCTGCTGTCGCCCTTGTGCTCGGGCCCGCGGCCTGCTCCCGGCTCCGGGGCAGAACCCGCGATGCTGGCCAGCGTCCCAAGCGGGTGCAAAGCGAGTCAACGGGTATATTGGATCAGGACAATCGGTCGCTGGGCGAGGGTCGCGGCCTCGGCCGTCCATATTATCATGATGCAAGGTAGGCCGGATGCACGACAATTGACAAGCGCGCGGCGCCGGCCGAGCGTGCGCGCACCCGGCCGACTCGACGGGCGCCGGGCCGGGCGTCCGCGCGCTCGCGGCGGCGCCTGGCCCAAGCGACGCGAGGTGCACCGATGAGCGACGCCGACACCATGCCCGGCTCTCCGGCCCCGGGCGAGGACCTTGCCGCGGCGCTCGCCGATCCGGGTCTCTTCCGCGCCGAGGCGCATGTCGGGGGCCGCTGGGTCGGGGGCGCGAGCCGCTTCGCGGTCACCGATCCCGCGACGGGCGCCGCGATCGGGCAGGTCGCCAGCCTCTCGGGCGAGGACAGCCGCGCCGCCGTCGATGCGGCCGAGGCCGCCTTCCCCGGCTGGGCGCATACCCTGCCGCAGCAGCGCTCGGCGCTCCTCCGCCGCTGGTTCGAGCTGATCGTCGCCGCGCGCGAGGACCTGGCGCTGATCATGACGCGCGAGCAGGGCAAGCCGCTGTCGGAGGCGCGGGGCGAGATCGACTACGCCGCCTCGTTCGTCGAGTTCTACGCCGAGGAGGCGAAGCGCCCGAACATCGAGGGCGTGACCTCGCACCTGCCCGACGCCGAGGTCGAGCTGTGGCGCGAGCCGGTCGGCGTCGCGGCGCTGATCACGCCGTGGAACTTCCCCGCGGCCATGCTGACGCGCAAGGCGGCCGCCGCCATTGCCGCCGGATGCACGGTCGTCGCCCACCCTTCGGCCGAGACGCCGTTCTCGGCGCTGGCGCTGGCCGAGCTCGCGGACCGCGCCGGCCTGCCTGCCGGCGTCTTCAACGTGGTGACGGGCGAGGCGCCGACGGTGGTCGGGCCGTGGACCGAGGACCCGCGCGTGCGCGCGCTCTCCTTCACCGGCTCGACCGAGATCGGGCGGCTGCTTTACCGCCAGTCCGCGGGCACGGTGAAGCGGCTGGTGCTCGAGCTCGGCGGTCACGCGCCGTTCCTGGTCTTTTCGGACGCCGACCCGGACCTCGCGATCGACGAGGCGATCAAGGCCAAGTTCGCGACCACCGGCCAGGATTGTTTGGGCGCCAACCGCTTTCTGGTCGAGCGGTCCGTCTACGACGACTTCTGCGCCCGCTTCGCGGAGCGGGCCGCGGCGCTGACGCTGGGCCCGGGCGTTGAGGACCGCGACCTCGGTCCGCTCATGAACGAGCGGGCGGTCGAGAAGCAGGAGGCGCACGTGGCCGACGCCCTCGCCCGCGGCGCCCGCTGCCTCACGGGCGGCGCGCGCGACCCGCAGGGCCCGCTCTTCTACCGGCCGACCGTGCTGGCCGACGTGCCCGAGGACGCGGCGATCATGCACGAGGAGACGTTCGGCCCGGTCGCCGCGATCGCCCCCTTCGACACCGAGGAGGAGGCGACACGCCGCGCCAACGCCACCGAATACGGCCTCGTCGCCTATCTCCACACCCAGGACCCGCGCCGCATCTACCGCCTCAGCCGCGCGCTCCAGTTCGGCATGGTCGCGGTCAACCGCACCAAGGTCACCGGCGCGCCGATCCCGTTCGGCGGCATGAAGCAGTCGGGCCTCGGCCGCGAGGGCGCCCGCCAGGGTCTCGAGGCGTTCACCGAGATCAAGTACGTCTGCCGCGACTGGGCCTGACCGGGCCCGTCGCTTCCGCTCGGGCTCGAGCGGTCACTCCTGCTCCCGCGCCGCCTCCTCGCGCTCGATCGCCCGGTGCTGCTCGCGCGCCTGCGCCTCGACGAAGACGCGGCCGATCGCCGGGAATTCGTCCCGGATCCGGCGCTCGAGCCGGGTCACGGTCTCCTCGACCGTGCCGAGATCGGACGAGTCCTCGAAGTCGAGGCTGATGGTCGTCAGGATGCCCTCGGGCCCGAAATGCACGGTGCGGAGCTCGTTGACCGAGCGCACCGCCGGCTCGGCCGCCGCCATGCGCCGGATCGCCTCGACGGTCGCGGCGCTCGCGGCCTCGCCGGTGAGCAGGCCCTTGGTCTCGTAGGCGAGCAGGACCGCCGTCACCGCCAGGATCACGCCGATCGCGAGCGAGGCCGCGGCGTCGGCCCAGACGAGGCCAAGGTGCTGCACCGCCAGCAGGCCGGCGAAGGCCGCGACCAGCCCCAGCATCGCCGCCGTGTCCTCGAACAGCACCGTGAAGACCGTGGGGTCCTTCGAGCGCCGGATCTCCGCCACGAAGCTTCGCTGGCCGCGGATGCGGTTGAACTCGCGGAAGGCGATGGTCCAGGCGACGCCCTCGAAGACCATGGCGAGCCCGAGCACGATGTAGTTCACGAGGAAGCTCGAGACGGGATGCGGGTCGGCGAGCTTGGTGATCCCCTCGTAGAACGAGATGCCGGAGCCCAGGCCGAAGATCAGGATCGCGACGACGAAGGCCCAGAAATAGAGCTCCTGGCCGTAGCCGAACGGGTGCTGGTCGTCGGGCGGCCGCTTCGAGCGTGCGATGCCGAGCAGCAGCAGCCCCTGGTTGCCGGTGTCGACGACCGAGTGCACGGCCTCGGACAGCATCGCCGACGAGCCGGTATAGGCCGAGGCCGCGAACTTCATTACCGCGATCAGGCCGTTGCCGACCAGCGCCGCGTAGATGACCGTCTTCGAGCCCGCCGCCATGGCGCCCTCCGTCCCTCCGCCCGCGCCCGGAAAAGATGGCGCCCGGCGGCGCCTTCGCCAGCAGCGGCAGGACTCAGCGGTCGCGGATGGTCACGCGTCCCGCGGCGGGATCGACGATCAGCCGGTCGCCGGTGCGGATCAGCCCGGTCACGTCGCCGTCCTCGAACCGGTCGCACATCGCCATGCCGGCCAGCGCCGCGCCCTGCGCCAGGATCGTGTTCGTGCTGTTGAACAGGATCGCCTTCGGCGCCATGCCGCGCGCCGCCATCTCGTGCAGCATCCAGGCCGAGGCGACGCCGCCCTTGGCGGTGTTCATGACCAGGATCCTGTCGACATAGCTTTCGCCGGCCAGCTTGTGCTGCGGCCGCGAGAAGACGCCGCGGATGCGGTCGAGGTCGTAGCGGGCCGAGAAGTTGTCGTCGGCGACCAGCGCCTCGCCTTCGACCCGCGGGCCGATCCCGACATGGCACCTGAGCTCGGTCGCCATCAGACGATCCTCCCGGCCTCGGCCGAGGCCACGCAGCGCTCCATCGAAGCGAGCGCCGGCAGGTAGCCGTAGCCGCCGAGGATGTTCACGATCTTGGCGGAGTTCGAGAGAAGCCGCCTCCAGCCGTTCGCCTCGCCGATCTCGCGCGCGTACTGCTGATAGAAGCAGGTGCCCTCGAGCACGCGGCCCCCGAAGGCCTCGATCGCCTCGACATAGCCCATGCGCCGCGCGTCGGCGTGGACGCCGGGGGAGGTGCAGACGATCAGCGCGGTCCCCTCGTGCCGCTGCCGGCCGCGGCAGAGCGCTGCCACCTGCGCCATCTCGACGAGCGAGAGCTGGGGGGCCGCGAAGACAACGACGTCGACCGTCTCGCCTGTCGCGCCGAACGGCTCGCGGAGCGCGTCGAGGTCGGCGTCCGCGATCTCCTCGGGCCTCAGCCCCTCGCCGCCCACGTCCTCGATCCGCTCGGCCTCGGGCGTGATGCCGACGACGTGGAACAGCGGCGTCGAGCCGTAGCTCGCCATCGCGGCGCCCATGTGCTTGATCTCGTCGGACGTCGGCACGCGCTCGATCCCCTCGATCACCGGCACCTCCCAGTAGGAGCCGGACTTCTGCCCGATCACGGCGCCGAGCACGCCCCAGTCGGTCAGCTCCCGCGGCTGCCGGCTGACGACGTAGCGCCGCGTCGCCCGCCGATGCTCGTCGAGGTGCAGCCCGTAGCGAGGCGTGCGCCCGGTCAGCCCGGCCGCCAGCGCCGACGGCCCGCCCTCGAAGTTCGACCGCGCGCCGCAGACGCTGTTCGAGTAGATCACCACGCCGGTGTCGCCATAGGCGACGTGCTCGCCGCGGACGGGGGGCATGATCGTCTGGTAGTTGATGCAGGTGTCGGTCATCATGATGCCGAGCGCCCGGGCCGCGGCGACGAAGCGCCGCTCGAGCCCCGCCATCTCCTCGGTCTGGCCGAGCGGCTCGTACTGGCTGAGGTCGACCCCGCGCGGGTCGGTCAGCATCGGCACCGCGACCCGGCGCTCGTCCTCGGGCAGCGCCGCCAGCCGCTCGACGAAGGCGACGCCGGCCTCGCCGAGCGACTCGGGGTCGGCCATCATGTGCGCCTGCGCGACCTCGACCATGTCGCCCGCGTCGAACATCCGCCCGACCTGGATCTGGTGCTCGAGCGCCCATTTCCGGGCCTCGCCCCGCTCTCCGGCGAGCATGGCTTCCTCCTCGGCGGTCAATCTCATGGCGACTCCTGGGAACCGGGCCGGGCGCGGCGCGAGGCTAACGGCTGAGGACTTCTCGCACCAAGCGGAAATCGCGGCTGGTCGCCGCGATGAACCCTGCGGGACTCAGGTCGAGCGTCCGCCACAGTCCAGGCCGCGGCAAGGCCGCTTACGGCGCCCTCAGTGTCCGCCGCCCGCGAGCTCGTCGATGATCGGACAGTCGGGCCGGTGGTCGCCGTGGCACTCCTCGACGAGCTGCGCCAGCAGCGCCCGCATGCCGTGGAGCGCGCGGATCTTGGCGTCGATCTGCAGGAGGTGCCGCTCGGCCAGGCGCTTGACGTCCGCGCTGGCGCGGCGCTGGTCCTCGTAGAGCGCCAGCAGCGTGCGGCAGTCCTCGACCGTGAAGCCGAGGCTGCGGGCGCGGCCGACGAAGGCGAGCTTGTGCAGCTCCGGCTCGGCGAACCGGCGATAGCCGTTCGCGCCGCGGCCGGGCTCGACCAGGCCGATGTCCTCGTAGTAGCGGATCGTCTTGGCCGGCACGCCGGTGCGCTCGGCCGCCTCGCCGATGGTCATGGCCCTATCACTCCCCGCGTCAGCGGCCGTCGCCCTCGAGCGCCTTCCGCCGGTCCTCGTACTCCGCCCGGTCGATCTCGCCGCGGGCGAAGCGCTCGTTCAGGATGTCGAGCGCGCGGCCCGAGGAGCGCTTGCCCGGCTCGTGGCCGAGCAGGCGGAAGGTCACGACCACGGCCGCGACGATCAGCGCGACGAAGATCAGCATCATCAGGAGGCCGCCGAACCAGCCGCCCATCATGCCGGGGTGGCCGTAGTAGCCGTCGCCCGGCTGGGCGAGCGCCGCCGTCATCCCGGCCACCGTCAGCGCTGCCGCGGCGGCGCCGCTCTGCCA
>DATKCY010000186.1:0-2667 GCA_035512995.1 Thermohalobaculum sp. | reverse complement strand
GGGCTTTCCCTATCCGATGTCGGCGCCGGTCGCTTCGGCCACCGTGTTCACGTCCTTGTCGCCCCGGCCGCACATGTTCATCACGAGCAGGTGGTCCGCCGGCAGCCCGCCCGCGATCTTCGCGACGTGGGCGAGCGCGTGGGCGGGCTCGAGCGCGGGGATGATGCCTTCGGTCACGCAGGAGAGCCTGAACGCGTCGAGCGCCTCCCGGTCGGTGACGGACACGTACTCCACCCGGCCCGCCTCGTGCAACCAGCTATGCTCGGGCCCGATGCCGGGGTAGTCGAGGCCGGCCGAGATCGAGTGCCCCTCGAGGATCTGGCCGTCGTCGTCCTGGAGCAGATAGGTGCGGTTGCCGTGCAGCACGCCGGGCCGCCCGCCGGTCAGCGAGGCCGCGTGCTCGTTGCGCTCGTCGACCCCGTGGCCGCCCGCCTCGACGCCGATGATGCGGACCTCCGGCTCGTCGAGGAACGGGTGGAACAGGCCCATCGCGTTCGAGCCGCCGCCGATGCAGGCGACGAGGCTGTCGGGCAGCCGGCCCTCGGCCGCCATGATCTGCTCGCGGGTCTCGCGCCCGATGATCGACTGGAAGTCGCGGACCATCGCCGGGTAGGGGTGCGGCCCCGCCACCGTGCCGATGCAGTAGAAAGTGTCGCGGACGTTCGTGACCCAGTCGCGCAGGGCCTCGTTCATCGCGTCCTTGAGGGTCGCGCGGCCCGAGGTGACGGGATGGACGGTCGCGCCGAGCAGCTTCATGCGGAAGACGTTGGGCTTCTGGCGCTCGACGTCGGTGCGCCCCATGAAGACGTGGCACTCGAGCCCGAACTTCGCGCAGACGGTCGCGGTCGCGACGCCGTGCTGGCCGGCGCCCGTCTCGGCGATGATCCGGGTCTTGCCCATGCGCCGCGCCAGCAGGATCTGGCCGAGCACGTTGTTGATCTTGTGCGCGCCGGTGTGGTTGAGTTCGTCGCGCTTGAAGTAGATCTTCGCGCCGCCGAGGCGTCCCGACAGCCGCGCCGCGTGGTAGAGCGGCGACGGCCGGCCGACATAGTTCTTCCAGAGGTCGTCCATCTCGGCCCAGAAGGCGGCGTCGCCGCGCGCGCGCGCGTACTCGGCCTCGAGCTCGAGGATCAGCGGCATCAGCGTCTCGGACACGAAGCGCCCGCCGAAGCGGCCGAAGCGGCCGCGCTCGTCGGGCCCGGTGCGGAAGGAGTTGATTCCGGCGGCGTCCATCTGTGCTCCGATCTCGGGATCCGGGGTCGGCGCCTCTATAGCGCCGGGCCCGCCCCCGAGTCGATGCTCGGAGTTCGCGCATCACGCCCCGGGAGACGCGGCGAAGGCGAGGTTCCGGTGGCGGACTGCGCCGGGGAGTGCTGGAGACGCGCGGACCCGCCGAAATGGCCGGGCGGGGGAGGATGCGTCGCGGTGCTCAGCGGGTCGGGTGGCCGGCCGCTGCAGTGGGGGGACGCCGCGCGGCCGGCCGCCCTGACGGAGATAACGGCCACGGCGCCCGCGGGTTCCGCGATGGCACGCATCTCCAGTCGGCCGGGACGCCGCGGCGGGGCCCGCGACGGCTACGGGCCGGCGCCCGTTCGGCGGGGGCTCGACGCCCCCGCCGGACGGCCCCTGGAGGGTCAGGCCGCGCGGCTGGCGAGGTCGCGGAGCACGTAGTGCAGCACGCCCCCGTGCTCGACGTAGTCGATCTCGACCGCGGTATCGACGCGGGTGCGGAGCTCGATCTCCTTGGTCGAGCCGTCGGCGTACTCGATCTTTGCCGTGACCCTCTGGCGGGGCGAGATCTCGCCCGAGAGGCCGGTGATCGTGACCGTCTCGTCGCCCTTCAGCCCCAGCGACTCGCGGCTGTCGTCGCCGGCAAACTCGAGCGGTAGCACGCCCATGCCGATCAGGTTCGAGCGGTGGATGCGCTCGAAGCTCTCGGCGATCACGGCGCGGACGCCGAGGAGCAGCGTGCCCTTGGCCGCCCAGTCGCGGGACGAGCCGGTGCCGTACTCCTTGCCCGCGATGACGACGAGGGGGCGGCCCTCCTCGAGATATTTCATCGCGGCGTCGTAGATCGGCATCTCCTCGCCGCCGGGACCCTTCGTGAAGCCGCCTTCGACCCCCGACAGCATCTCGTTCCGGATGCGGATGTTGGCGAAAGTGCCGCGCATCATGACCTCGTGGTTGCCGCGGCGCGAGCCGTAGGAGTTGAAGTCGCGCGGCGCCACCTGCCGCTCCTGCAGGTACGCGCCGGCCGGGCTGTCGGCCTTGATCGAGCCGGCGGGCGAGATGTGGTCGGTCGTCGTCGAGTCGCCGAGGATCGCGAGGATGCGGGCGCCCTCGATGTCCTCGATCTCGCCGGGCTCGGGACCCATGCCCTCGAAGTAGGGCGGGTGGCGGACATAGGTGCTCGTCGCCGGCCATTCGTAGGTGAGCCCGCCCTTGACCTCGATCTCCTGCCAGCGCTCGTCGCCGTCGAAGAGGTTGGCGTATTTCTCCTGGAAGCCCTCGCGGGTTACGGTCTCGGCGACGAGATCGGCGATCTCCTGCGCCTCGGGCCAGAGGTCCTTCATGTAGACGTCCTTGCCGTCGGGCGTCTGCGCGATCGGCTCGTCGAACACGTCGATGTTCATGTCGCCGGCGATCGCGTAGATCACGCAGAGCGGC
>DATKCY010000185.1:0-2296 GCA_035512995.1 Thermohalobaculum sp. | reverse complement strand
CGACGGTCACGAGACCATCACGTTCGCACAGAACTCGACGGTCGGGCTGAAGGCGATCATCGCGATCCACGACACGCGGCTCGGCCCCGCGCTCGGCGGCTGCCGCATCTGGAAATACGGCAGCGAGGCCGAGGCGCTCGGAGACGTGCTCCGCCTGTCGCGCGGCATGAGCTACAAGGCGGCGCTGGCGGGCCTTCCGCTCGGCGGCGGCAAGTCCGTGATTCTCGCCGATGCCCAGGTCGAGAAGACGCCGGAGATGATGCGGGCGATGGGTCGCGCGGTCGAGCGGCTCGGCGGTCGCTACATCGTGGCGGAGGATGTCGGCGCGACCGTCGCCGACATGGACGAGATCGCGCGCGAGACGGCCCACGTCTCCGGCACCTCGGGCCATATCGGCGACCCGAGCCCCTGGACCGCCGAGGGCGTGTCCCTGTCGCTCCAGGCGTGCGCGCGGCGGAGGCTCGGGCCCGACGCCCCGCTCGTCGTCTCGGTGACGGGCCTCGGCCATGTCGGCTCGCACCTCTGCCGGCTGCTGGCGCGGGCGGGCGCCCGGCTCAAGGTCTCCGACATCCGGGCCGAGGCGGTGGCGCGCATGGTGGTGGAGCTGGGAGCCGAGGCGGTCGAGCCCGAGGATGCCCACCGGACCGACTGCGACGTCTTCGCGCCCTGCGCGCTCGGCGCCGTGCTGAACGCGCGCTCGATCCCCGAGATCAGGGCGCGGATCGTCTGCGGCGCGGCCAACAACCAGCTCGCCGAGCCGGAGGACGGCAAGCGCCTCAGCGCCCGCGGCATCGCTTATGCGCCGGACTACCTGGTCAATGCCGGCGGCCTGATCTCGGTCGCGCGGCCCACGATCGGGCTCTCGGACGCCGATGCGCGACGGAAGCTCGAGGCGATCCCCGAGACGCTGGCCGCCGTCTTCGACACGGCCGAGCGCGAGGGCACGAGCCCCGACCACGCGGCGGACGCGCTGGCGCTCTCGCGGATCGAGGCCGCCAAGGGGCGTCGGTGACGCCCTCCCTTCGCGACTGGCTGTTCCTGTTCGGGCTCGGCGCGATCTGGGGCGGGGCCTTCATGGGCACGAAGATCGCGACGGCGGAGGTGCCGCCGCTCACGATCGCCGCCGCGCGCCTCGGCCTCGGCGCCGCAACGATGCTGGCGCTGCTCGCCCTTCGGGGAGAGGGGCTGCCGGGACCCGCCGCTCCGCACGCCCGCTCGTTCTGGCTGCACGCGCTCGGCGTCGGCATCGCGTCGAACGCGCTTCCCTTCTCGCTCCTGGCCTGGGCGCAGGGACACATCCCGAGCGGCATTGCCGGGGTCTTCATGGCGATGGTGCCGCTCTTCATCCTGCCGCTCGCGCACGTCTTCGTGCCCGGCGAGCGGCTGAGCTGGCGGAAGGCCGCGGGCTTCTTCCTCGGCTTCGCGGGTATCCTGGTGCTGATCGGTCCCGGCGTGCTGGCGGGGCTCGGCGCGGGCGGCGGACTCGCGCTCCTGGCCCAGCTCGCCTGCCTCGCCGTCGCGCTGAACTACGCGGCCGGCTCGATCATCTCCAAGCGCGCGCCCGATCTGGGGCTCATCCGCTTCGCGGCCGCGGCCCTGCTCATCGCCGCCGCCCTGACCGTGCCGCTGGCCCTGGTGGTGGAGCGGCCGGACCCGGCCGCCTGGTCGGTCGGCAGCCACGCGGCGCTCGTCTATCTGGGGCTCCTGCCGACGGCCCTCGCGACCCTGATGCTGCTCTCGGTGATCGCCTCGGCGGGGCCCGGCTTCCTCGGCCTCGTGAACTACCAGGTGCCGGTCTGGGCGGTGGCCTTCGGCATCGTCTTCCTGGGCGAGGAGCCGTCGCCCCGCCTCTGGCTCGCGCTCCTCCTGATCCTCGCCGGCCTCGCCGTCGCGCAGAACCTCGTCGGTCTCCGCCGCGGCGGCCACGCCCGCGGCTGAGCGAGATCACTTCGGCGCAGCGAGCCCATGCATCAGCGCGGCTTTATGGTCAATGAACGATGAATTCTTTCTGTTTCCAAAGACTTGACCCCCTTTGCACGCGTGCAAAGGTGCGAATTTCACACTCTGACCCGGCGGCCGGGGCGCTGCCGGTCCCGCGGCTGAGCGTCAGCCCGCTTGCGTCTCGACCGCCTCGCAGATGTCGTCGACGATGCGTTCGAGCAGCGCCGGGTCCTCGGCCTCGCCCATGACCCGGATCACCGGCTCGGTGCCCGAGGCGCGGATCACCAGCCGGCCGGTGCCGTTCAGCCGCTCCTCGGCCGCCCCGATCGCCGAGGTCACGCGCGCGTCCTCGAGC
>DATKCY010000184.1:0-3109 GCA_035512995.1 Thermohalobaculum sp. | reverse complement strand
CCGCGGGCCGGGCTGGTCTGCGGGACGCCTCCGCCGCCTGTCGGCACCGGCTGCACACAGCCGACCAGGGTCAGGGCGGCGAGGGCGGCGAGGCCGCGGCGGAGGGTGTTTGCGATGGTCATCGGACGTCTCTCTCCTCTCGGGCGCTTGCGCGTCGACCCGCCGCCGGGTACCCCTCTGCCCCACGACCCCGTAGCTCAGCTGGATAGAGCAGCCGCCTCCTAAGCGGCAGGTCGCAGGTTCGAATCCTGCCGGGGTCGCCATGTCGGCCCGGTCCTCGCGCACGCCTCCGGTCCCTTGTGCGGAGGCAGGGCGCCTCCTTCCATCCGATAGGTGCGGCGCCGGTGCGCCTTGGCAAGACACGGACGCGCCGGGCTCTTCCGGCGGAACGGGAACGGGAACGCGCTCAGCGGCCGGCGGCGGGCGCCGCGCGGGTCGCGGCCAGCCACGCGCGGGTGCGCGCCTCCGGGTCCTCGTGGCGCACGATGTCGGTGACGACCGAGACCACGTCGGCGCCCGCCGAAAAAGCGCCGGCCGCGCGCCCGACCGTGAAGCCGCCGATGGCGACGAGCGGGACCGGGCCCGCCGCCGCCTTCCACTCGCCGATCCGGTCGAGCCCCTGCGGCGCGAACCGCATCGCCTTCAGCACGGTCGGATAGATCGGCCCCAGCGCGATGTAGTCGGGCCCGAGCGCGAGCGCCCGCGCCCGCTCGGCGTGGTCGTGGGTGCTGATGCCGATCCTGACCCCCGCCCGGCGGAGCGCGGGCAGGTCGGCGGCGTCCAGATCCTCCTGACCGAGGTGGACGAAGTCGCAGCCCTCCTCGGTGGCGATCCGCCAGTGGTCGTTGACCACGAGCTGGCAGCCCGCGTCCGCGCAGAGGCTCCGCGCCTCCCCGATCTCGCGGGCGAGCGCCGCCTCCGGCCGGTCCTTGATGCGGAGCTGCACGAGCCTCACGCCGAGCGGCAGCAGCCGGCGGAGCCACGCGGCCGAATCGACGATCGGGTAGAATGGGTCGAGCGTCACGTGAGGAACGCCCGCCCCATGACCGGGCTCGACGGGCTCGCCATGTCGCCGGCCTCGATCGGGTCGGCCTCGAACGCCTCGCGGCCCGCGCCGACCGCGGCCCGCATCGCGCGCGCCATCAGGGCCGGGTCGCCTGCCTTGGCGATCGCCGTGTTCATGAGAACGGCGTCGTAGCCGAGCTCCATCGCCTGCGCGGCGTGGCTCGGCAGCCCGATCCCGGCATCGACCACCAGCGCCACGTCCGGGAAATGGGCGCGGAGCTGGCGGAGGCCGTAGACATTGTTGAGCCCGCGGCCCGAGCCGATGGGCGCGCCCCAGGGCATCAGCACCCGGCACCCGGCGTCGACCAGCCGATCGGCGACGACCAGGTCCTCGGTGCAGTACGGGAAGACCTCGAAGCCGTCGTCGGACAGCACGCGCGCCGCCTCGACCAGGCCGAACGGGTCGGGGTGCAGCGTGTCCTCCTCGCCGATAACCTCGAGCTTGATCCAGGGGGTGTCGAACAGCTCGCGCGCCATGTGGGCGGTCGTCACCGCCTCCTTCACGGTGCTGCAGCCGGCCGTGTTCGGCAGGACGCGGACGCCGAGGCCGCGAATGATCTCCCAGAACCCCTGGCCCCCGCCCGTCGCCGCGCCCTCGCGGCGGAGCGAGACGGTGACCATGTCGGCGCCGGCCGCCTCCACCGCCGCCTCGAGGACGGCGGGAGAGGGATACTGCGCCGTGCCGACGATCAGCCGGCTGGACATCTGAACGTCGTAGAAGGTGGGCATCGTCAGCCTCCCGGAAGCGGCGCCAGCACCTCGAGCCGGTCGCCTTCCTCGAGTTCGGTCCCGGCCCGCGCCTCGCGCGGCACCATCTCGCCGTTGACCGCCGTCGCTATGTGGGCGCCGGTGTAGCCGAGCTCCTCGAGCGCGCGGTCGAGCCGTGCCGCCTCGAGCCGGCGATCCTCGCCGTTCAGCACGATCCTCATGTCTGCATCTCCGTCAGTCGCGGCAGCGCCGCCCCGGCCACGCGCTCGGCGATCGCGGGGGCCAGCAGAAAGCCGTGGCGGTAGAGGCCGTTGGCGAAGATCGTGTCGCCCTCCCGGATCACGCGCGGCAGGTTGTCGGGGAAGGCCGGGCGGACGTCCGCGCCGATCTCCAGCACCTCGGCCTCGGCGAAGGCCGGATGCAGCGCGTAAGCCGAGCCGAGCAGCTCCAGCACCGCGCGGGCGCTGGCGCCGCGGCGGTCGTCGCTCTCGATCATCGTGGCGCCCAGCATGAACACGCCATCCGCCCGCGGCACGACGTAGAGCGGGTGGCGCGGGTGCAGCAGCCGGACCGGGCGCGACAGCCGCACCTCGTCCGTCCGCACCAGCATCATCTCGCCCCGCACGCCGCGGAGGCCTGGCAGCCGGTCGCGCGCCGCGAGGCCGCGGCAGTCGACGGTCAGCGCGGCGGACGGCGCGTTCGCCGCGTCGATGCCGTAGCGGAGCGCGACACCCTGGCCGCGGAGCCGCTCGGCCAGCGCCGCGAGCGCCCGCCGCGGGTCGAGATGCGCCTCCCCCGCGAAGAACAGGCCGTCCGGGAAGCGGCCAGCGAGGTCGGGCTCGAGCCGGGCGATGGCGTCGGCTCCGACCGGCTCGTGGCCCCCGGTCCGGCGGGCGAAGCGGCGGAGCTCGCCCCGCTCGCGCCCTGCCGCGAGGACCAGCGTGCCCTGCCGGTTGATGCCGCCGGTGCGCGCGTCCCACCAGTCGGCGGCCTGCCGGCCGAGCTCCACCACCGTCGGCTCCGCCGTCTCGCCCTCGCACCACGGCGCCAGCATGCCGCCGGCCCACCACGAGCACTGCTCGGGACCGAGGCCGCGGGCGCGGTCGACGACGGTCACCTCCTCCCCCGCCTCGGCCAGCCGGGTGGCGGCGGCGAGGCCCATGACGCCGGCGCCGACGACGAGCACGCTCATCCGGCTGCCCACGCACGGTGGAAGTGATGGACGGGGCCGCGGCCCCGGCCGATCCCCAGCCCGTCGGCGGCGGCGATGGCGCCTTGCAGGTAGTCGTGCGCCCCGCGCACCGCGTCCTCGAGCGGCTGGCCGCGGGCGAGCAGC
>DATKCY010000183.1:0-2654 GCA_035512995.1 Thermohalobaculum sp. | reverse complement strand
CCGTCGGCGGCCGCGTGCTCCTTCGGGACGTACCCCATCGCCATCGAGACGCCGGAGTTGTGGGCGAAGCCGCCCGAGGTCACCCAGCCGACGACGTCGCCGTCGAGCCAGATCGGCTCGTCGCCGATCACGTCGGCGTCCCTGGTCTCGACCACGAAGCTCTTGAGGCGGAGCCTGCCGCCCGACTCCCGCTCCGCAAGCGCGCCCTTCCTGCCGACGAAGTCGGCCTCCTTCTCGTAGGCGACGAAGCGGTCGAGCCCGGCCTCGAGCGGCCCGTAGACGGGTCGGTACTCGCGCCCCCAGCCCCCGAAGTTCTTCTCGAGGCGCATCGCGTTCATCGCGCGCATGCCGAAGAGCCTGCATCCGTGCTCCTCGCCCGCCTGCATCAGCCGCTCGAACACGTGGCGCTGGTATTCGGGCTTCATCCAGATCTCGTAGCCGAGGTCGCCGGTGAAGCTGACGCGCCCGACGATCGCGGGGGCGTAGCCGACATCCATGCGCCGGACGGCCATGAAGCGGAAGGCGGCGTTCGAGACGTCCTCGTGCGTCACCGCCGCCAGCACGTCGCGCGCCTTCGGGCCGGCGATCGAGAGGCCGCAGAGGCCGAGGCCGACGACGTCGAGCCTGACCGATCCGTCGGTCGGCATGTGGCTCTCGAACCAGCGGGCATAGAAGACCTCGGCCATGCCGGAGCCCGCGAGGAAGAACTCGTCCGCGGAGAGCGTCGCGATCGAGAGGTCGCCCTGCAGCTTGCCGTCGGCCTTCAGCATCGGCGCGAGCGTCATGCGGCCCGGCTTCGGGATCCGAGAGGCGAGCATGCCGTCGAGGAAGTCGCGCGCGCCGGACCCGCGGACCCTGAACTTGGAAAAGCTCGAGATCTCCATGAGGCCGACGCCTTCGCGCACGGCCTTCACCTCGGCCTTGACGTGATCGAAGTCGGTCGAGCGGCGCCAGGAGAAGACGTCCCTGACGCCCTCGGGCGCGTACCAGAGCGGGACCTCGAGGCCCCATGAATCGCCCATCTGCGCGCCCCGGGCGACGAGCCGGTCGTAGATCGGGGTCGTCTTGTAGGGCCTGGCCGCCGTCAGCTCCTCGTTCGGGAACTTGATCGAGAAGCGGCGGCGGTAGTTCTCCTGCACCTTGGGGTTGGTGTAGCTCAGGCTCGCCCAGTCGCCGTAGCGCGCGACGTCCATCGCCCAGACGTCGAAGCCCGGGTCGCCTTCGGTCATCCAGTTGGCGAGCGCGAGGCCGACGCCGCCGCCCTGGCTGAAGCCGGCCATCACGGCCGCGGCCGACCAGAAGCCGGGCAGGCCGCGGATCGGTCCGACCAGCGGGTTGCCGTCGGGGGCGAAGGTGAAGGGGCCGTTGATGATCTGCTTGATCCCGGCGTTCTGGAAGGCCGGGAAGTGCTCGAACCCGACCTCGAGCGAGGGGGCGATGCGGTCGATGTCCTCGGGCAGCAGCTCGTGGCCGAACTCCCACGGCGTCTCCTTCGGCTGCCACGGCTTGCCGGCCTTCTCGTAGGTGCCCATGAGCATGCCGCCGCGCTCCTGGCGCAGGTAGAGCTCGCCGTCGAAGTCGACGACGTGGATCACCTCCTTGCCGGTACCCGCGTTGATCTCCGCGACCTCGGGCATGTCCTCGGTGATCAGGTACATGTGCTCCATCGCCAGGATCGGCATCTCGAGGCCGACCATGCGCCCGACTTCGCGCGCCCAGAGGCCGGCGGCATTGACGACGTGCTGGGCGCGGACCTCGCCCTTGTCGGTCCTGAGCACCCATTCGCCCTCGGGCGTGCGCGCGATCTCCCGCACCATCGTCTGCTGGTGGATCGTGGCGCCGAGCTTGCGGGCCGCCTTGGCGTAGGCGTGGGTGACGCCGGACGGGTCGACATGCCCGTCCACGACCGTCTTCAGTCCGCCCACGAACTGCCCGGGATCGAGGAGCGGCATCAGCTCGTGCGCTTCCTCCGCCGTGATGACCTCGGTCTCGATGCCCATGTAGCGGCCCTTGGCCATGGTCGACTTCAGCCAGTCGAAGCGCTCCGGGCTGGCCGCCATCATCACGCCGCCGGTCATGTGAAAGCCTGTCGCCTGGCCGCTCAGCTCCTCGATCTCGCGGTAGAGGTCGATCGTGTACTTCTGCAGCTTGGCGACGTTCGGGTCGCCGTTGATCGTGTGGCAGCCGCCGGCGGCGTGCCAGGTCGAGCCGCTCGTCAGCTCCGAGCGCTCGAGCAGCATCACGTCGTTCCACCCGGCGCGCGCCAGGTGGTAGAGCACCGAGCAGCCGACGACCCCGCCGCCGATCACCACCACCCGCGCAGTCGATTCCATCGTCGTCTCCTTGGCGGATCCGCCGCCCGCCGCTTGATGTCCGCCCCGCCCTCAGGCGTCGGCGTAGTTGCCCTTCGCCCGCTCCTTGGTCGGATCGAAGTGCGGCATGCGCACGACCCGCGCCGGCAGGCGCTTCTGCTGACCGTCGAGCTGGCCGATCTCGAGCGCCGTGCCCTCTTCGGCATGGGTCACGTCCACGCGCGCGAGCGCGATCACGTGGCCGAGGATCGGCGACTTCATCGCCGAGGTGACCTCGCCCACCTGCGCGCGCCCGAGCCGGATGCCGTCGCCGTGGCCCGGCACCTCGCCGCCCTCGATCTC
>DATKCY010000182.1:0-2993 GCA_035512995.1 Thermohalobaculum sp. | reverse complement strand
GGCACCGAAGCCGATCCGGTGATGCTCGAGGTCTTCAACAACCTCTACATGTCGATCGCCGAGCAGATGGGCGCCGTGCTCGAGAACACCGCCGCCAGCGTCACGATCAAGGAGCGGCTCGATTTTTCGTGCGCCGTGTTCGACGCCGCGGGCGACCTGATCGCCAACGCGCCGCACATGCCCGTGCACCTCGGCTCGATGGCGGCCAGCGTGCGCACGGTGATCGAGCTGAACCCCGACATGGAGCCGGGCGACGTCTACGTGCTGAACGCGCCCTACAACGGCGGCACGCACCTGCCCGACATCACCGTCGTGACCCCGGTCTGGGACGACGACGGGACCGAGGTGCTGTTCTACACATCGGCCCGCGGCCACCACACCGACGTCGGCGGCCTGACCCCGGGCTCGATGCCCCCCGACAGCCGCGTGGTCGAGGACGAGGGCGTGCTGATCGACAACTTCAAGCTCGTCGAGAAGGGCCGCTTCCGCGAGGACGACATCCGCGCGCTGCTGACCGGCGAGATCGGCAACGCGACGCCTGCCTCCCAGGGCGAGCTGCCCGCCTCCCCCCCGGCCCCCCTCCGAAGCGGAGGGGGGAGCGCCGGCGGCAGCCGTCGGGCGCCCCCCTCTCCCGGCGGGAGAGGGGCCGGGGGAGAGGGCGCCGGGGAGGGGCGCGGCGCGCCCGCGAAGTACCCCGCCCGCAGCCCGGAGACCAACATCGCCGACCTCAAGGCCCAGGTCGCGGCCTGCGAGAAGGGCGCTGCCGAGCTCCGCCGCATGGTCGGCCAGTTCGGGCTCGACGTCGTCCGCGCCTACATGGGCCACGTCCAGGACAACGCCGAGGAGCTGGTCCGCCGCCGCATCGAGGCGCTCGACGACGCCGAATACGTCTACGCGATGGACCCGAGCTACGACGGCGACCCCCGCGAGATCCGCGTGAAGATCACCGTCGACCGCGCGGCCCGCTCGGCGAAGGTCGATTTCACCGGCACGACCGCCCAGCTCCGCTCGAACTACAACGCGCCCGAGCCGGTGACGCGCGCGGCCGTCCTCTACGTCTTCCGCTGCCTCGTCGACGACGCGATCCCGATGAACGAAGGGGTGATGAAGCCGCTCGAGGTCGTGCTGCCCAAGGGCACGATGCTGAGCCCCGAGTACCCGGCCGCGGTGATCGCCGGCAACGTCGAGACCAGCCAGGCCGTGACCTCGGCGCTCTTCCTGGCCCTGGGCGTGCAGGCGGCGGCGCAGTCGACGATGAACAACACCACCTGGGGCAACGACCGCTACCAGTACTACGAGACGATCTGCGGCGGCTCCGGCGCGGGCGTGCTGAACGACGGCTCGGGCCATCACGGCCAGTCGGCCGTGCACAGCCACATGACGAACTCGCGCCTGACCGACCCCGAGGTGCTCGAATGGCGCTTCCCGGTCGTGCTCGACCGCTTCGCGATCCGCCGCGGCTCGGGGGGGCTGGGCAAGTTCCGCGGCGGCGACGGCGCGATCCGCCGCATCCGCATGCTCGAGGACATGACGATCGCCATCCTCTCCGGCCACCGCACCGTCCCGCCCCCCGGCCTCGCCGGCGGCGAGCCCGGCGCGCTCGGCCGCACCCTGATCGAGCGCGCCGACGGCTCGACCGAGGAACTGGCCTCCGCCGACAAGCGCGAGATCGGCGCCGGCGACGTCTGGGTGCTCGAGACCCCGGGCGGCGGCGGCTACGGCAAAGCAGAGGACAGCGGATGACGAAGGAGACCAGAGAAGCGTTTGATGCCGCAGTGCGCGGCCAGGAACTACCGCCGGACACGGAGCGGATCGGCCTCACTTGGGATGCATCAAAATATATGGAGTTCGATCGTGAGGGAAATCTGTACTGGGCAGGCAAACAACTCGAAGTTCGAAAGAAATTGGACTTAACCTGGTGGCAAGTAGCGATCGCCGCAATTACGGCATTTTCTGCTCTAATACTTGCGGCTGTCGAGGTGTTTCGGCTGTTCTGGGACGTCGGGATCATGATCCAGTGAATCCTTTCCTCTGGATCGGCGCCGGGCTCACCGTCGCCGGCCTCGCCGGCCTCGCCTGGTGCATCCGAAAAGCCGCCTGGCTCCGCCGCGCCGACATCGCGGACGAGCAGGCGACGGCCGAGCTCCGCCGCCTCGTCCCCGCCAACGTCGCCGCGGTCGGCGTCGCCTTCATCGGCCTCGCGGTGCTGGTGGTGGGGCTGATCCTTGCCTGAGGGGCGGTGGTCCGGCGGAATGCGCAGGCGCGGCTCGAGGCGTGCTCAGAACGTCTCGACCCAGGGCCTGAGCTCTATCTCCCAGGCGAGCGCGCTCCGGTCCTGCTCGAGGAAATGCCAGTAGGTCCGGGCGATCGCGTCGGGGTCCAGCATCGAGTCCGGCCCGTCCGCCGGCTCCTCGCGGCCCGGGTTCCGGATCGCGCCGTCGATCACGAAGTGGCCGACCCTGACCCCCTTCGGGTGCAGCTCGCGCGCCATCGACTGCGCGAGGCCGCGGAGCGCGAACTTGCCCATCGCGAACGGCGCCGACCGCGGATAGCCCCTGACCCCGGCCGAGGCGCCGGTCAGCAGGATCGCGCCGTGCCCGGCCGGCTCCATCCGCCGCGCCGCCTCGCGCGCCGCGTAGAACGCGCCGAGCGCCGTCACCGCCACCGCGTCGCGCACTTGGCCCGGATCGAGCTCGGCCAGCCGGCCGGTGGTCCGCATCGAGGGGTTGTAGACCACGACGTCCGGCGCGCCGTCGGCGTCGAGCGCCGCGAACAGCGCCGCCACCGCGTCCGGATCGGCGGCGTCGCACGCGTGACGCCCCGCCCCCGTCTCGCCGGCCAGGTCCTCCAGGTCGTCGGTCGTCCGCGCCGCCAGGCTGACCCTCAGCCCCTTCTCCGCGAAGAGCCGCGCGAGCGAGGCCGACAGCCCCCGCCCGGCGCCGATGATCAGGGCGTGGGAATAGCTCGGCGTCATCGCGCGCTCCTCCGCGTCC
>DATKCY010000181.1:0-6425 GCA_035512995.1 Thermohalobaculum sp. | reverse complement strand
CGGGCTACACGAGCGCGCACATGTTCGTCGTCGGCGCCGCGCTGCTGGTCCTCGTGCTCGGGGCGCCGAAGGGCGTGCTGGGGACGTTGCAGGCGCGCGCGCCGCGGTGGCTGCCGTGAGCCTGCTCTCGACCCGCGGCCTCACGCGCGACTTCGGGGGGCTGCGCGCGGTCGACCACGTCGACTTCGACCTCGATGCGGGCGAGATCCGCGCCCTGATCGGGCCGAACGGCGCGGGCAAGACCACCTTCGTCGGGCTGGTCTGCGGGCGCATCCGGCCCGACGCCGGGACGGTCGCCTTCGCGGGCGAGGACGTGACGCGCTTGGCCCCCCACGCCCGCGTGCAACGCGGCATCGCCTACACCTTCCAGATCACCTCGGTCTTCCCCGGCCTTTCGATCCACGACAACGTGGCGCTGGCGGCGCAGCGGCGCCACGGGGGAGCGGCGCTCGCGGGCGCGGTCCGGGGCCCCCTGGCGCGCGTCGGGCTCGAGGGGATGACGGAGGCGCGCGCCGGCACCCTCGCCTACGGCCACCAGCGGCTGCTCGAGCTCGCGATGGGCCTCGCCCTCGAGCCGAGGCTCCTGATCCTCGACGAGCCGACGCAGGGGCTCGCCGACGCCGAGATCGAGGAGTTCCAGCGGCTGGTCCGCGAGGTCGCCGAGGAGACCACGATCCTGCTGATCGAGCACAACATGGCCGTGGTCATGGCGCTCGCCCACCGCATCACCGTGCTCGAGGCCGGGCGCGTGCTGGCGGAGGGGTCGCCGCAGGCGATCCGGGCCGACCGCGCCGTGCAGGCGGCCTATCTGGGGGCCTGATGCTCGAGGTGGCCGACATCCAGTGCTTCTACGGCGCCGTGCAGGCGCTCCGCGGCGTCAGCTTCGGCGTGGCGGCCGGCGAGATCCACTGCCTGCTCGGCCGGAACGGGGCCGGCAAGTCGACGACGCTGAAGGCGATCATGGGCCAGGTGCGCTGCCGCCGGGGCGCGGTCACGCTGGAGGGCCAGGTGCTGAGCGACCTTCCCGCGCACCGCGTGCCGGCGGCGGGCGTCGGCTACGTGCCGCAGGGGCGGCGCCTGTTCGGCGACCTGACGGTCGCCGAGAACCTGGAGATCGGGCTGATGGCGCGCGGGCGCGGGCGCGGGACCCGCGCGCGGGTGCTCGCGCTCTTCCCCGTGCTCGGCGAGCGGCTGGGGCAGCGCGCGGGCTCGCTCTCGGGCGGCGAGCAGCAGCAGCTCGCGATGGCGCGCGCGCTCTGCCTCGAGCCGCGGGTCCTTCTGCTCGACGAGCCGACCGAGGGGCTCCAGCCCTCGATGATCCGGCTGATCCGCGACACGCTGTCCCGCCTCCGCGCCGACGGCGTCGCGGTCCTGCTGGTCGAGCAGCGGGTCGAGGCCGTGCTTTCGATCGCCGACCGCGTGACCTTCGTCGAGAACGGACGGAGCCGCGAGACGCTGAGCGCGCGGGCGCTCGAGGCGCAGCCCGAGCTGATCCAGCGCTATGTCGGGATGGCGGCGCCAGGGGACGATCCGGCCCCGTCCCGACGCAATTGAAACTTTCGGGAAACGGTCGCCCGCGCTGCTCGTTGAGCAAGCGATCGCTCGGGGGCTCGAACCCCCGCGAGCACCAGGCAGCCTCCGCGCCGCCGCACGACGCGGCGATGTCGAGAGGGGCCGCCAGCAACCTTCGAGGAGAACTCATGCGACTGTTCACCACCACAACCGCCCTTGCCGCCGTGCTCGCCCTTCCGGGCGCCGCGATGGCGCAGACCGACAGCGAGACCGGCACGGCCACCGGCGCGATCGACGCCGGCCAGATCGTCACGCTGAACGAGTGGCGGTACGACGACCTCTACGCCCAGGGCTGGAGCGCCGAGAACTTCATCGACGAGATGAAGGTCTACGACGAGAACGGCGAGGAGATCGGCGACGTCGAGGACCTGATCGTCGATCCGCAGGGCAAGCTGCTCGCGGTGATCGCCGAGGTCGGCGGCCTCTGGGACATCGGCGACACCCACGTCAGCGTTCCGTGGGATCGAGTCACGGTCAACGAGGCGCGTGACGGCGTCGTGGTGCCGCTGACCGAGGAGAACGTGGGCGAGTACGACGCCTTCGCCTACTCGGGGCTCGAAGGCAGCCAGCTTGGCGAGCAGGTCGCGATGGGCGCCGACGACGCCGAGTTCGGAGCTCGCGCCTTCCGCATCAGCGAGCTGATCGGCGACTACGCGCGCCTGACCGGCGAGCAGGCCCAGCAGGTCGAGCCTGGCGTTGAGGAAGAGGGCGTCGTGGCCGAGGAAGCCCGGCCGATGGGCACGATGAGAAACTACGGCTACGTCAGCGATGTCATCATCAGCGACGGCGAGATCGCGGCCACCGTGGTCGAAGCGGCCAGCGGCTTCGGCGGGGGCTCCTACGCCTATCCGTACTACGGCTACGACGCCGGCTTTGGCTGGGAGCCGGGCAACGAGTACTACGACATGCCCTATGCCGAGGAGGACATCGGCGAGCTCGAGGAGTTCCAGTACGAGGAGCTCGACATCGTGGGCGTCGAGACGGAGACCGAGACCGGGGCCCAGTAACCCGGGCCTCGCGCCTTCCAGAGGCGGATCGCGCCCCGGCCTTTCGGGCCGGGGCGCTTTTTCGTGCGCCGCCGCTCCGACGGCGGCGCCTTGCCCTCCTCGCCCCCGGACGCGCATACTCGCGGCTCGAGGAGGGAAAGGGTGACCGCTCCGCACGCATTCCGGCCGCGCTCCGTCGGCTGCCGTGCCCGGCGGCGCAGCCGGTGCAGGCCGTCCGGTGCGAAGCCCGACGCCCGGCGTCCTGCAACGGCGCCGTCCCGGGGCGGGGGATGATGGGCCCCTATGCCTTCGCCGCCGCGGCTGTGACGGCCGCGGTGGCGGTCTGGATCGCCTTCGGGGAGGTGTTCCTGACTGCCGCCAGCGTCCTCTTCGCCTACGGCAAGTTCTGGCTCTTCGCGGCGCTGAAGAAGCTCGGCTGGGCCAGCGCCTGGAAGTTTATGCAGCCACTCTTCATCCGCCTCGCGGCGTGGGAGCTGCCGAAGCGCCTCACCTTCTGGTTCCTGACGCTCGTCATCGGCGCGCGCAAGCGGCGGCGGATCCAGGCGCGCCTCGACGCGGTCAAGGCGCAGGGCCACGGCTGGGCGCGCGGGCGCTACGACCGGCTCGAGGCGCGCTTCGGCCGCTGGACCAAGCCGCTGGTCGGGGGCGCGCTGGTGCTGCTCTCGGTGCTGCTCTCGGTCTTCGTCCTCGGCGCCTACGTGATCTGGTACAGCGCGAGCTTCTTCCGGGCGCTGCTGCTCGTCGGGCGCCTAGCGCTCAACTACGCCTGGTCCTACGTGAAGATCGGCGTCTTCAACGCGGCGGTGCTGAGCCCCTTCCGCTGGATGCGGCGCGTGCTGCCGGCGCGGCAGGCGGACGCGCTCCGCCGCTTCAACTTCCGGGTGATGCGCGAGGTGGTGCGGCGCCGGCGGACGGTGCGCGGGATCGCGGACTCCAGGCTCTCGGCCGGCCAGGTGGCGATGACGCTCTGGCTGCCGCTCGTGCGCGGCGCCGAGGCGCTGGCCGGCCAGCGGCGGAAGCCCGGCGCCGAGACGCAGGCAGACCCCCCGGCGGAAGGCGCCTGAGGGCGGTTCATCCTGCTCTGGCAAAGGCTGGTACGCCCTACGGGACTCGAACCCGTGTTTCCGCCGTGAGAGGGCGGCGTCCTGGACCGCTAGACGAAGGGCGCGTCGAGGCGCTGATATATTGGCCGCCTCCGGGGCTGTCAATCGCCGCCGGCTGGTACGCCCTACGGGAGTAGGGGTATCTCGCCACGTCAACGGCTTGGGTTGTCCAACTCGCCCGAACCGCTGCACTGATCTTCAACGCGAATTTCGGCCGTTGTCCAACCCTGCGGGGCTGGAATGACGATCGCCGACCTCGCCCCGTCGCTGCGCCCGCTGGTGCTGCTCCTGTCGAGCGACAAGCCGGGCGAGGTGGCCGCGGCTGCCGCGCAGATCACGCGCCGGCTGAGCAAGGCCGGGCTCGACTGGCACGACCTGGCCGACGCGCTCGAGGGCGCCGGCAACGTCGCCGAGCTGCGCCGCCCGCCGACCGGGGCCGCGACGTGCTGGGCCGAGGTTGTCGAGTATCTGGCGACGCTGCCCGCCGACCTGGCCGAGCTGCTGTGCGACCGCGACCGCGAGTTTGTCGCCTCAATGCAGGCGATCACCGATCGCGGCTTCACCCCTACCGAGAAACAGGCGGCTTGGCTGCGCGGACTATTCCAGCGCACCGGCGGCGCCTTCGCAGAGGAGGCTGCATAGAGCACGAAAGCCCGGCGGGCGGCCGGGCTCTCATGTCGCGTGGACGGGTTCAATGACGGTGGCGCGCGACAGGTGAAGGCTACCACGGGACGGGGGCACAGCCGAGCGCGGTCCGAAAGGTCTGGGCGCGTCCCCCACGGCAGCACACGAGCCGTGAAAGCAGAGACCGACCGACCGGCGGGTGTGCACGCACGGAAGGGCCCTAAGCGGCGGCCCGGCTCCGGCCAACAGGCAAGACCGTGCGGGTATAGGGACAGCCTCGGCAAAATGCCGGGGACTGTCTTCCTATGCCCGTCACAACAACCCTCACCAACCAACAGGTGAGAAGAGAAGAGAGAGGGGAGGCATTGTGACAACGGCGACAGGAGGCGATTGTGACAACGGCGACTGAGGCGATTGTGACAGCACTTGGCGAAGGGCCTGCAACGGCTCGCGACCTGTCACAACGACTGGACGGCATCGGTTACGCGAACATCCGGCAGGGGCTTCGCCGGCTCGCGGCGGCTGGCACTGTGACAAAGGTTCAGCGCGGGCTCTACGCGGTCGGCGCCGCGGACTGTGACGCCAGCGCGCCCGAGCCCGAACCGTGCGAGCGCACATCAACGCAGGAAGCACCGCATCGGCGACGTGTCGCGCTGACGGCCGAGGAATGGTCGCAGGCGCTGGCGTCCCTCTGGGGGGATTTCGACGCGATGAACGATCCGTTCGACCCGAGGCCTGGGCATGACCGGCGCGCTCGATCTGGTGCCAATGCCCGGAAATCGCAGGCGGCCGGAGACCGATGCCCGCCTTTTCTCTTTTCGCTGTGGCGCGGGGCGGTGACATGACGGCGGCGAAGGCGCTCCGCTTCCTCGGCGGGCTGCATATCCCGGAGGGACCGCGGGCGGGCAAGGGGCTCCGGCTGGCGCCGTTTCAGCGGGACTTTGTGCGCGGCGCGCTGGCGCGGGACACTTCCGTTGCGGTGCTGTCGATCGGGCGAGGCAATGCCAAGTCGGCGCTCTCGGCCGGGATCGCGCTCGGCGCTCTGCTCGGAACATGGGACCGCCAGCCTCGGCGGGAAATCCTCATTGCGGCGCGGACGCGGGACCAGGCGCGCGTGGCGTGGGACTTCGTGGCCGGCTTCGCGGCGTCGCTGCCCGAGGACGTGCAGGCGCAGCTCATCTATCGGCGCTCGCCGCGGCTGGAAATCGAATACGAGGGCGACGGCGGCGGGCATGTCATCCGCGCCATTGCGGCCGATGCCAAGTCGGCGCTCGGCACGGCGCCGGTGCTGGTGCTGATGGACGAGCGCGGGCACTGGCCGGCGGATCGCGGCGACGCGCTCGAGGACTCGCTGATGAGCGGCCTCGGCAAGCGGGGCGGGCGGGCTCTCATCATCTCGACCTCGGCGCCCGACGATGCGCACCCGTTCAGCCGGTGGATCGACGCGCCGCCGCCCGGAACCTTCGGCTTTTCGCCGAGTCAGTGGCGATGCGTATGGGCGCGCAGATGGTCAACATCCCGCAGGGCGACGCGGAGTGGCCGGTGACGACCTCGGCCGTCTCTGCCGGCTGGGCCTCGACCGAAACCGGCAACGTCGCCGGGCCGACCGTCTTCGCAACCACCGACCGCACCCTCTCGCCGACCAACAATTTCGGCGTGCAGATGAAGATCACCCGGCGGGCGCTCAAGCAGTCGGGCGCTGCGCTCGAGCAGGCGGTGCGCCGGGATATGTCCGGCGCGATCCAGACCGGGCTCGATCAAGCGGTTTTCCTCGGGCGCCAGCGGCGAGCCGCTTGGCGTCATCGCCGGCGCCGCGACCTACGGCATCACCTCGACCGCCGTTGCCGCCGCGGCATCCTGGGCGGCGTTCCGATCGGCCGTCGTGCGCTTCATGACGGCGAGCGCGGCCGGCTCGCCCGACGCGGTGCGGCTGCTGATCCGGCCCGAAGTGTGGGACGATCTGGACGGGACGTATGTGGACACCGGCACGGGCGTCACCGAATGGGCGCGGCTCACTGCCAACGTGCCCGGCAACCGCGTGGCGATCAGCCCGAACGCGCTGGCCGCGCCGACCGGAACGCCGCTCGCGACGAACGCGCTGCTCACCACCACGGCCGGC
>DATKCY010000180.1:0-16187 GCA_035512995.1 Thermohalobaculum sp. | reverse complement strand
GGGCCGGTGCGCCTGCCGCCGGCCGCCGCCGAGACGGTCGCCGCCCGCGCCGGCTGAGGCCCGCCGCGCCGCCCGCCCGATCCGCGCCGACGGTCTTTCCCCGTGCCGGGCATGGCATTATGGTCCGGTCCCGGGCGAGGTGTTCAGGAGGGCTTCGGATGATCATGCGGCGCACGGTCCGGCTGGCCGGCATTGTCGTGCTTGCGGCGACGCTGGCGGGCTGCTCGCGCGTCGGCGGGCTCTTCGGCGGCGACGACGACGAACCGACGCTCGAGGATCTGACGGCCGAGCAGATCTATTCGCGCGGCACCGCCGAGCTCGAGGACGGCGACGCGGAGGCGGCGGCCGAGACGTTCGACGAGATCGAGCGCCTCTACCCGTTCTCGCAGCTCGCCAAGCGCGCGATGATCATGTCGGCCTACGCGTCCTACGAGGCGGGGGACATGGCCTCGGCCCGCGCCGCGGCGCGGCGCTATCTCGACCTCTATCCGGCCGACGAGGACGCGGCGTACGCGCAGTACCTGATCGGCCTCACGCATTACGACGTGATCGTCGACATCGGCCGCGACCAGTCGAGCACGCAGGAGGCGCAGGAGGCGCTGACGACGACCGTCCAGCGATATCCGCGGAGCGAGTTCGCGCGCGACGCGCAGCTCAAGATCGACCTGACCGACGACCACCTGGCCGGCAAGGAGATGTCGGTCGGGCGCTACTATCTGAAGCGCAAGCACTACACCGCGGCGCTGAACCGCTTCAGCCGCGTGATCGAGGACTACCAGACCACCAGCCAGACGCCCGAGGCGCTGCACCGGATGGTCGAGGCCAATCTGGCGCTCGGCCTCGACGACGAGGCGTTCGCGGCGGCGACGGTGCTCGGCTACAACTTCCCGGGCTCGGACTGGTACGCGCGGACCTACAAGCTCTGGACCGGGCGCGAGGTGCTGCCCGAGCCGGACCAAAGCGGCACGCTCTCGACCGTCTACCGTCGGGTGATCCTCGGCGAGTGGCTCTGACGCCGGGCCCGGCGGCAGGGGGCATGCTCCGGCGGCTCGAGATCCGCGACATCGTCCTGATCGAGACGCTGGACCTCGAGTTCGGGTCCGGGCTCAACGTGCTGACCGGCGAGACCGGGGCGGGCAAGTCGATCCTGCTCGACGCGCTCGGCTTCGCGCTCGGCCGCACGGCCGGCCGGGGGCTCGTGCGCGCGGGCGCGGGGCAGGGCTCGGTCGCGGCGGAGTTCGCGCTGCCGCCGGAGCACGAGGTCTTCGCGCTGCTGGAGGAGCTGGGATTCGATGCCGGGGACGGCGGGCTGGTGCTCCGCCGCACGGCGGCCGAGGACGGCCCGTCCCGCGCCTTCGTCAACGACCGGCGGGCGAGCGCCGAGGCGCTGGCGCAGATCGGCGAGCGGCTGGTCGAGGTGCACGGCCAGCACGACGAGCGGGGCCTGCTGGACCAGCGCCGCCACCGCGCGCTGCTCGATGCCTGGGCGGGGCTCGGGGACGAGCGCGCGGCGGTGCGCAGCGCGTGGGAGGCGCGGAGCGCCGCCGTCCGGGCGCTGGCGGAGGCCGAGGAGCAGGTCGCGCGCGCCGCGGCCGACGCCGACTTCCTGCGCCATGCGGTGGACGAGCTGGAGCGTCTGGCGCCCGAGCCCGGCGAGGACGAGGCGCTGGATGCCGAGCGGCGGCTGATGCAGGCAGCGGAGCGCATCCGCGAGGAGGTCGCGAAGGCCGCGGACGAGCTGTCGCCGCAGGCCGAGGGGGCGCTGGCGGCGGCGCTGCAGCGGCTGACCCATGTCGCGGACCGGGCCGAGGGCCGCCTCGACGGCGCGATCGAGGCGATCGACCGGGCGATGGCCGAGCTCGCCGAGGCCGAGCGCGGGGTGGCCGAGGCGCTCGAGGCGCTGACCTTCGACCCCGCGCGGCTCGAGGCGGTCGAGGAACGGCTGTTCGCGCTCCGCGCGCTCGCGCGTAAGCACCGGGTGACGCCGGACGCGCTGCCGGGGCTCGCCGAGCGGCTCGCGGCCGACCTCGCGGCGCTCGACGCGGGCGCGGAGCGGATCGGCGCGCTCGAGGCCGAGGCCCGCGCGGCGGAGAAGGCCTATGCCGCCGCCGCCGATGCCTTGAGCGCCGCCCGCCGCGCCGGAGCCGAGCGGCTGGACGGCGCGGTGACGGCCGAGCTCGGTCCGCTCCGCATGGAGGCCGCGCGCTTCGCGACCCGCATCGCCGAGGCAGGCCCCGGACCCGAGGGACGCGACGACGTCGCCTTCATGGCGACCACCAATCCGGGGATGCCCGAGGGGCCGATCGCCCGCATCGCATCGGGCGGGGAGCTCTCGCGCTTCCTGCTCGCGATGAAGGTCTGCCTCGCGGGGCGCGGCGCCGGCCTCGCGATGGTGTTCGACGAGATCGACCGGGGGGTCGGCGGCGCGACCGCCGACGCTGTCGGGCAGCGGCTGGCGCGGCTCGCCGGCGACGCGCAGGTGCTGGTCGTGACCCACAGCCCGCAGGTGGCGGCGAAGGCCGACCGGCACTTCCGCATCGCCAAGTCCTCGGACGGCACCGTGACGCGGACCGACGTGACCCCGCTGGCGGAGAGCCACAGGCTGGACGAGATTGCGCGCATGCTGGCGGGCGAGCGGGTGACCGACGAGGCGCGCTCGGCCGCGCGCGTGCTGATCGGCAAGGAGCGGCCGTGATGCTCGACCAGGTGGTGGGGAAGGCGACCGGGGGCGTGGGCCAGACGCTGGCCGCCGGGGCCGAGGGCGGGGCCCAGTGGTTCCTGTCGCTGGCGCTGAGCCCGATGGGCCTGTCGCTGATGGTCGTGGCCCTGGCCGTGGCTCTCTGGAAGGCGCGCGGCTGAGACGCGCCTGCCGGGCCCGCGGGATGGAATCTCAGCGGCCGCCTTCGACCATCCGGTCGCGGACGTACTGCTTGACCGATTCGATCATCGTCTCGAGCATCGGCTCGAAGAAGTGGTTGCCCTCGTCGACCGTCTGGTGGGTGATGGTGATGCCGCGCTGGGCCTTCAGCTTCGCCGCGAGCTTTCCCACGTCCTCTCCCGGCACGATGCGGTCGGCGCCGCCGTGGATGATGAGCCCCGACGACGGGCAGGGGGCGAGGAACGAGAAGTCGTACATGTTGGCCGGCGGCGCCGCCGAGATGAAGCCGTTGATCTCGGGCCGCCGCATCAGGAGCTGCATCGCGATCCAGGCGCCGAACGAGAAGCCTGCGACCCAGCAGGCGCGGGCGTTCGGGTTCTGCGCCTGCAGGTAGTCGAGGGCGGCCGCGGCGTCGGAGAGCTCGCCCACCCCCTGGTCGTACTCGCCCTGGCTGCGCCCGACGCCGCGGAAGTTGAAGCGGAGCACGGTGAAGCCGAGGTCGCGGAACGCGTAGTGCAGCGCGTAGGTGACCGGGTTGTTCATCGTGCCGCCGTACTGCGGGTGCGGATGCAGGATCAGCGCGATCGGCGCGTCGCGCCCCGACTGCGGATGATAGCGCCCCTCGAGACGGCCCTCGGGCCCCGGGAAGATCACCTCTGGCATGCGCGTCCTCCGCCGCCGCTTCGCGAGGGGCGGTTTGCTTGACTCGTTTGGTCGGCTAATCTAGAAACATTCTAAATCGCGATCTGCCGGCGGGCGTGCCGAGGGAGGTAATCGGCGGCCCCCGTCCGGTCAACGTCTTGCGCGGTAATCCGGCCCCGATCGGGGCGCCGATGGAGGTGCCGAAGGATGAAGCTCAGCACCAAGGGCCGCTACGCGGTGACCGCGCTCGCCGACATCGCGCTGTCGGGCGGGGATGCGCCGGTGCCGCTGGCCGACATCGCCGGGCGCCAGTCGATCAGCCTGTCCTATCTCGAGCAGCTGTTCGTGCGCCTCAGGCGCGGCGGCCTGGTCGAGTCGGTCCGCGGTCCCGGCGGCGGCTACCGGCTGGCGCGGCCGGCGCGCGAGGTCACGATCGCGCAGGTCATGGCCGCGGTCGACGAGCGGCTGAACGCCATGGGCTGCGAGGGCCGCGAGGCCGGCGCCTGCGGCCCGGATGCGCAGTGCCTGACGCACGCGCTCTGGGAGCAGCTGTCGGCGCACGTGCACGTGTTCCTGAGCCGCACGACGCTTGCCGACGTCGTGGCCGGCCGGCTGACGCCGTGCCCCGCGGTGCCCGACTTCGCGGGCATGCTCGAGGAGGAGGCCGAGGCGTGAGCGGCCGCATCTATCTCGACTGGAACGCCGCGGCGCCGCTGAGGCGCGAGGCGCGCGAGGCGGTGCTCGCCGCGATGGACGTCGGCGGCAACCCCTCGAGCGTCCATGCCGAGGGCCGTGCCGCGCGCGCGGTCGTCGAGCGGGCGCGGGCGCAGGTGGCGGCCCTGGTCGGGGCCGAGCCGGACGCGGTGGTCTTCACGGCGGGCGCGAGCGAGGCCGTGGCGACCGCGATCGCGGCGCACGACCGCCGGGTCCACGTCTCGCCGACCGCGCACGACTGCCTGACCGCCTGGCTCGACGACGGCCGCGCGGCGGCGCTCGTGGTCGACCGGCACGGCCGGGCCGCGCTCGACGGCTTCGAGGAGCGGGTCGCGCCGGCGGACCTCGTCGGCGTCTCCTGGGCCAGCGGCGAGACCGGGATCGTGGAGGACGGGATGCTGTGGCGGGCCTGCCTCGACCACGGCGTCGTGCTCCTGCGCGACATGGCGCAGGCGGCCGGCCGGATGCCGGTCGACGCGAAGGCGCCGGGGTCGGACTACGTCGTGCTCTCCTCGGGCAAGCTCGGGGGGCCGCGCGGGGTCGGCGCGCTCGTCGCGCGCGACGGGCTGCCGGCGCGTCCGCTGATCCCGGGGGGCGGGCAGGAGGGGCGCCGCCGCTCGGGCACCGAGAACGTCGCCGGCATCGCGGGCTTCGGCGCCGCGGCGGAGGCCGCGCGGCGGGAGCTCGACAGCGGCGTCTGGTCGCGCGTGGAAAAACTTAGAGACATTCTAGAAAGCCGCCTTGAAGCCGCCGTCCCGGACACGATCTTTGTAGGCAGGGGCGCGCGCCGCCTGCCGAACACCTCGTGCTTCGCGGTGCCGGGCTGGCCGGGCGAGGTGCAGGTGATCCAGCTCGACCTCGCGGGCTTCGCGATCAGCGCGGGCAGCGCCTGCTCGTCGGGCAAGGTGAGCCGAAGCCGCGCCCTCGAGGCGATGGGGCTGGGCGCGGGGCTGACCGGATCGGCGATCCGGGTCTCGATCGGCCCCGCGACGACCGAGGCGGAGGTGGTGGCTTTCGTCGAGGCCTGGGCAGACCACTACCGGCGACGCCGCGCGCGCGCCGCCTGACGGACAGCGGGAAGGACATCAGATGACCGCGCTCGACACTCGGACCGACGTCAAGGAAGGCGTCGAGAAGGACACGGTGGACGCCGTCCGCTCGATCGGCGGGCGCTACAAGCACGGCTGGTCGAGCGACATCGAGACCGAGTTTGCCCCAAAAGGCCTGAACGAGGACATCGTCCGCCTGATCTCGGCGAAGAAGAACGAACCCGAGTGGATGACCGAGTGGCGGCTCGAGGCGTTCCGCCGCTGGGGCGGGATGCAGCAGCCCGACTGGGCGATGCTCGACATCGCGCCGATCCACTACCAGGACCAGTACTACTACGCCCAGCCGAAGAGCTTCGACACGAAGCCGAAGAGCCTCGACGAGGTCGATCCCGAGCTTCTGCGCACCTACGAGAAGCTCGGCATCCCGCTCAGGGAGCAGATGGTGCTGGCCGGCGTCGAGGGCGCCGAGGGCCTGGCCCCGGCCGACGTCGGCGCCGCCGACACCGACCGCCGCGTCGCGGTCGACGCCGTCTTCGACTCCGTCTCGGTCGGCACCACGTTCCAGAAGGAGCTGGCGCGGGCCGGCGTGATCTTCTGCTCGATCTCTGACGCGCTGCAGAACCATCCCGAGCTGGTGCGGAAGTATCTCGGAACGGTCGTGCCGGTGCAGGACAACTTCTTCGCGACGCTCAATTCGGCGGTGTTCTCCGACGGCTCGTTCGTCTACGTGCCGCCGGGCGTGCGCTGCCCGATGGAACTCTCGACCTATTTCCGCATCAACGCCGAGAACACGGGGCAGTTCGAGCGCACGCTGATCATCGCCGACAAGGGCTCTTACGTCAGCTATCTCGAGGGCTGCACCGCGCCGATGCGCGACACCACCCAGCTGCACGCCGCGGTGGTCGAGCTGGTGGCCCTGGAAGACGCCGAGATCAAGTACTCGACGGTGCAGAACTGGTACCCGGGCGACGAGGAAGGCCGGGGCGGCATCTACAACTTCGTGACCAAGCGCGGCGACTGCCGTGGCGCGCGCTCGAAGATCTCGTGGACGCAGGTCGAGACCGGTTCGGCGATCACCTGGAAGTACCCGTCCTGCATCCTGCGCGGCGAGGCGTCCCAGGGCGAGTTCTACTCGATCGCGATCACCAACAACGCGCAGCAGGCCGACACCGGCACCAAGATGATCCATCTGGGCAAGAACACGCGGAGCCGGATCGTTTCGAAGGGTATCTCGGCGGGGCGTGCCCAGAACACCTATCGCGGGCTCGTCTCGATGCACAAGCGCGCGGCCGGCAGTCGCAACTTCACGCAGTGCGACAGCCTGCTGATCGGCGGCGACTGCGGCGCGCACACGGTGCCCTATATCGAGGTCAAGAACCGGACGAGCCGGGCCGAGCACGAGGCGACGACCTCGAAGGTCGACGAGGACCAGCTGTTCTACTGCCGCTCGCGCGGGCTCGACGAGGAGGAGGCGGTCGCGATGATCGTCAACGGCTTCTGCAAGGAGGTCCTGCAGGAGCTGCCGATGGAGTTCGCCGTCGAGGCGCAGAAGCTGGTCGCGATCTCGCTCGAGGGATCGGTCGGCTGAGGGCCGCGGAGGGAGCGTACGATGGCCGAGTCGGACAGCCTGGTACTCGAGATACTCAAGCGGCTGCAGAACGAGTTCTCGCTGATGCGCGAGGACATGCGGGGCCTGCGCGCCGAGATGACGGCGGTGAAGCACCACATTGCGGCCTTCATGGCGCATGAGGTCACCCAGGACGGCGAGATCGCTTCGATCAAGGCGCGACTCGAGCGGATCGAGCAGCGTCTGAATCGCCGGGGTAGCGGAGTTCTCCGCGTGAGCGCGGAAACTGGAAACTGAACCTTGCCGATGCCGTTCGGAGGCCGGTTGAGCCTCGGGCCGGCAGGCGTGGCGCGCCAATGGGGTGCGCCGCGAACGATAGGAAAGGAACACGATGTTGCAGAACCCACAGGAAGGCGCCGAGCTTCTGTCGCTGGCCGAGGCCGCCGAGAAGCACCTGCGCGAGCAGGGCCACGAGGTGAAGATCGAGCCGAACGCCGAGATGACGGCCTTCGAGGTCCTGCGTCCCGAGGGCTCGGACGAGCCCGGCATGGTCGTGCGCGTCCAGTCGCTGCGCGACGAGAGCTGGGAGATGGTCCGTCCGAACGGCGAGACGATCACCGGCGTCGGCGGGCGCGCGACGTTCCTCGCGATGATGGACCGGCTGATCGACCCGAGCGTCGGCCGCCCGCAGCACCGGCGCCGCTGAGGCGGCTCAAGCCGCGCGGAAGGCCGCGATGATCGTCACCACGACCCCGTCGGTCGAGGGGAGCCGGATCACCGCCTACCACGGCATCGTGGTCGGCGAGGCGATCATGGGCTCGAACTTCGTGCGCGACTGGATGGCCTCGATCTCCGATGTGATCGGCGGGCGCTCGGGCGCCTACGAGGCGAAGCTGGCGGAGGGTCGCGGGGTGGCGCTGGCCGAGATGCAGGAGCGCGCGCGGGCCATGGGCGGCAACGCGGTCGTGGGCGTCGATCTCGACTACGAGGTCGTCGGCGACTCGATGCTGATGGTCTCGGCGTCGGGCACCGCGGTGACGGTGGAATGAGATGGCAAGGGCAGGATGATGCTTGAGATAAAGAACCTTCACGTGAAGCTCGAGGAGGAGGACACGGTGATCCTCAAGGGCCTCGACCTGACCGTCGAGGCGGGCACGATGCACGCGATCATGGGCCCGAACGGGTCGGGCAAGTCGACGCTGGCCTACGTCCTCTCGGGCCGCGAAGGCTACGAGGTGACGGACGGCAGCATCACCTTCGACGGCGAGGACATCATGGATGCCGAGCCGGAGGAGCGCGCGGCGGCAGGGCTGTTCCTCGCCTTCCAGTACCCGGTCGAGATCCCGGGCGTCGGCAACATGACCTTCATGCGGACGGCGCTGAACGCGCAGCGCAAGGCGCGCGGGCAGGACGAGATCAGCGCCCCCGACTTCATGAAGCTGGTGCGCGAGAAGGCGAAGTCGCTGAACATCGGCGCCGACATGCTGAAGCGCCCGGTCAACATGGGCTTCTCGGGCGGCGAGAAGAAGCGCAACGAGATCCTGCAGATGGCGATCCTCGAGCCCAGGATGTGCGTGCTCGACGAGACCGACTCCGGCCTCGACGTCGACGCGATGAAGCTGGTCGCCGATGGCGTGAACGCGCTCCGGAGCCCCGACCGGTCGTTCCTCGTCATCACGCACTACCAGCGGCTGCTCGACCACATCACGCCCGACGTCGTGCACATCATGGTCGACGGGCGGGTGGTCGAGAGCGGCGGCCCGGACCTCGCGCTCCGCGTCGAGACCGAGGGCTATGCCGACCTGGTGGGCTCGGCGGCTTGAAGGAGGCACTGATGGCGACCGACGCGAAGAGGCGGGACGCCGAGGCGCTCCTGCACCATCTGCCGCTGCCCGACGCGGAGGCTGGCTGGGCGCGCGAGGCGCGCGCGGCGGCCCGCGCCCGGCTGCTCGACGCGGGCGCCCCGGCGCGGCGCGACGAGTACTGGAAGTACACCGACCCGCGGCCGCTGGCAGCGCCGCTGCGCCCGGTCGAGGAGGGCGAGGCGAGCCCGGAGATCGCGAGCCAGTTCGGCGACGTCCGTCCCCGCCGGCAACGCTTCGTCAACGGCGTCTACCGCGCCGATCTGAGCGACGACCGGGGGCAGGAGGGGCTGCGGATCGCGCGGCTGCGCGATGTGCTCCGCCAGGATATCGGCTTCGCGCGCGAGGTCTTCGGCAGGATCGAGGCGGCCGGGCACGAGAAGGTCGCGCGCCCGCTCGCCATGCTCAACACCGCGGCGGCGCGCGAGGGGCTGGCGCTGCACGCGACCGGCCGGCCGGCCGAGCCGGTGCACCTGCGCCACGACCAGATCGGGGAGGGCGCGAGCCTGCTCCACCACGTGATCCGGGTCGAGCCGGGGGCCGAGCTCGTGCTGCTCGAGTCGGGCTTCGCGAGCAACAGCGTGATCGAGGTCGACGTCGCCGACGGCGGCAGCTTCCACCACGTCCGCATCCAGGAGGGCAAGCGCGCCGCCGAGGCCGCGCACCTGTTCGCCCGGATCGGCGCGCGAGCCCGCTTCAAGAGCTTCACCTTCACCGCCGACGGCGCGCTCACGCGGAACGAGACGGTGATCGAGTTCGCGGGCGACGGCGCCACAGGCCACGTCGCCGGCGCGATCATGGGCGAGGGCGACGCCCACATCGACAACACCGTCTTCGTCACCCACGGCTCGCAAGGCTGCGAGAGCCGGCAGGTGTTCAAGCACGTGCTGACGGGCGAGGCGAAGGGCATCTTCCAGGGCAAGATCTTCGTCCGGCCGATCGCCCAGAAGACGGACGGCTTCCAGATGAGCCAGGCGGTGCTGCTGTCGGACGGCGCCGAGTTCGCGGCGAAGCCCGAGCTCGAGATCTATGCCGACGACGTCAAGTGCAGCCACGGCTCGACCACGGGCGCGCTCGACGAGACGGCGCTGTTCTACCTGCGCTCGCGCGGCGTGCCGTACCCGCAGGCCGAGGCGATGCTGGTCGCGGCCTTCGTCGACGAGGCGATCCGGGAGATCGAGCTCGAGACGGTCGCCGACGCGATGCGCGGGCACGTGCAGGCCTGGATGGCGGCGCGCGGCTGATACCGACGGCGGCCTTCACCGGCTCGTCATGCCCCCGCTGGGCGAGATTGCCCTCGCCGCCCGGCAGTTCGAAGCGACCGGGGCGCACAACTATGGCGGTACTGTGGTCCGCCGGACTTGCCGCGCCCGTCTGCCTTGAAGTGCTCCAAAATTGGTCACTTTTATTCGCCACATTTCCTCCGTATCCTCCACACGAGGGGACACCAAGCGGGGGGTGGGGACATGGCTTTTGCCCAGCAGGCCGTGGCGCACGGCGCGGTCGAGATCGATCCGGATCTTCCGGACGTCAGGCTTTCGGACATCCGGCGCGACGAGGAGGCGGAGGCGCTCAAGGGCATGTCCGTCTCGCGGCGGATGGCGCTCAGCTACAGGGACATGCGCACGACGACGCGGGCGCTGATCGAGGAGAACCCGGGCGAGGCGCGGCTTCTGTTCTTCGTGCTGCTTTCGGACGTCATCTTCTTCCTCAGCCGCGGGCTGTCGCTGGTGATCTCGCCGGCCTCGGCGGCGGCCGAGCGGATGCCGCTCGAGGTCGGGCTCTGGCTCGTGATCGCGCTCTTCCTGCGCACGGCCGTGCTCTACGGCTTCTCGGCCTTCGTCGGCGCCTGCTGCCGGATCGTCGGCGGCACGGGGTCGTGGCGCGACACGCGGGCGGCGGTGTTCTGGGCATCCCTGGTCGCGGCGCCGATCGGTGTGCTCGGCAGCCTGATCGCGGCCGGGTTCGCGCATCTCGAGCGCGTCTGGCCGGTCTTCGGCTCGGACGCCTTCGCGCTGCCCGCGCTCTCGATCGGCATCGTCGTCTTCGTCTTCTTCCTGTCGGCCGCCGTGGCGGAGGCGCAGCGCTTCCGCAAGACGGCGCCCGTCTTCATGGCGTTCTCGCTCCTGACTGTACTCCTGGCCGTCGGCGCGATATTCGTGCACGCGAGGTATCTCAGCTAGCGGGGACGGCTTGATCGGGAGCGTGCTGGCCCACATCGCCGAAGGGCTGATCCGGCCGCGCGACTCCCTCGAGCGCCTGCTCGCCGGGCGTCCGACGGTCGCCGACGCGGGCCTGATGGTCGTCGCGGCCTATGCCGTGCAGCGGATGGCGGTGATCCTGCTCGCGCCCGAGGAGGAGGGCGCGGGGCTCTTCGTCCATCTGGTCTCGCTCTCGCTCGCGGTCGCCTTCACCTTCATGATCGGCTTTCTGATCTACCGCATCGGGCGCGCCTTCGGCGGCAAGGCGACGATCGAGCAGTCGCTGGTGACGGCGGGCTGGCACGCGCTCGTCATGTCGCTGCTGTCGCCGCTCATCGTGCTCGGCATGGCGGGCGCGGAGCTGGGCGCGACGGCGGAGGATGTGTCGCCGGCGGTCTTCCTGTCGCTCGCCCTCTACCTTGCGGCCGGGGTCTGGCTGCTCGCCCGCTTCACCGCCACCGTCCACGGCTTTCGCAACGAGTGGGCGGTCGTCGGCGTCATCCTGGCCGTCTCCGTGCTGCTGTCGAGCCTGCTCATGGCGCTGGCAGGCGGTTGACGCCGCCCGCGCCAGGGCGCATCTGCGTAACCATCCGACCGAGCCGCCCGGAAGGGGCCAGAGATGCTGGAGCAGCCGATCTACGACGTCGCGCGCATCCGCAGCGATTTCCCGATCCTCGGGCGCGAGGTGAACGGCGTGCCGCTGGTCTATCTCGATAACGGCGCCTCGGCGCAGAAGCCGCAGGCGGTGATCGACGCGGTGACGCAGGCCTACAGCCACGAATACGCGAACGTCCACCGCGGGCTGCACTTCCTGTCGAACCTGGCGACCGAGAAGTTCGAGGGGGTCCGCGCCAAGGTCGCGGCCTTCCTGGGCGTCGCGGACCCGGACGAGATCGTCTTCACCTCGGGCACGACCGAGGGCATCAACCTCGTCGCCTATGGCTGGGCCATGCCCCGGATCGAGGCGGGCGACGAGATCGTGCTCTCGGTCATGGAGCACCATTCCAACATCGTCCCCTGGCACTTCCTGCGCGAGCGCCTGGGCGCGGTGCTGAAATGGGTGCCGGTCGACGAGCGGGGCGCGCTCGACCCGCAGGCGGTGATCGATGCGATGGGGCCGCGGACGAAGGTCGTGGCGCTGACCCACATGTCGAACGTGCTCGGCACCGTGGTCGACGTCGAGCCCGTGATCCGGGCGGCGCGCGAGTGCGGGGTCGTCAGCGTGATCGACGGCAGCCAGGCGGCGGTGCACATGGCGCTCGACCTCGACCGGCTGGCGCCCGACTTCTACGCGATCACCGGGCACAAGCTCTACGGCCCCTCGGGCTCGGGCGCGCTCTATGCGCGGGCCGAGCGGCAGCGCGAGATGCAGCCGTTCCACGGCGGCGGCGACATGATCCGCGAGGTGCACCAGGACCGGGTGCTCTACAGCGACGGCCCGCTCAGGTTCGAGGCCGGGACGCCCGCGATCGTCGAGACGATCGGGTTCGGCGTCGCGCTCGACTACCTGACGGCGCTCGGCATGGAGCGGATCGCGGCGCACGAGGCGAGCCTGCGCGACCATGCGATGGAGCGGTTCGCGGGCCTCAACTGGCTGACCGTCCACGGCCACGCGCCGGAGCGGGGGGCGATCTTCTCGCTCGAGGTCGCGGGCGGCGCGCACGCGCACGACGTCTCGACCGTGCTCGACCGCAAGGGCATCGCGATCCGCGCCGGGCACCACTGTGCCCAGCCGCTGATGGACCATCTGGGGGTCACCGCGACGGCGCGGGCGAGCTTCGGGCTCTACAACACCCGCGACGAGGTCGACCGCCTGGTCGAGGGCCTGGAGCTCTGCCACGAGTTCTTCGGCTGAGGGTCGCGCAATCCGGCCGCGCCTCGCGGCGGCGGTCGTCAGCCGGGGGCGCTGCTGCCGCGGGGTGCCCGGCGTGCTTTCGACAGCGGCGGCACGCGGGCGGGGGCGAGGGCGCGGACGCGGCCGGCTTCCTCGCGCCACCACGCCTCCTCGGCCAGCCGGCGGCGGAGCGGGGTCACCGTCGTCTGCGGCGCGTTCTCGATGTAGCGCACGGCCTCGTCGCGGCTGTCGCCGCTCAGGCCGGACAGGTACGCGACGGCGCGGTCGATCGAGAACGGGTCGCCGAGGTGCTGCGAGAAGTTCGACTCCAGATCCGTCCAGACGGCGCCGTCGAGCCCGGCCGTCAGGCACCAGTCGCGGATCAGGCGCACGACCGGGCCGAGGCGGCCCTGGGCGACGCCGTCTGCGACGCAGACGGCGCCGATGCGGCCCGCGACCGCCCGCTCGCGCCGCGCGAGATCGGCCGCGGCGCCCCCGACGGAGCGCCGGCGGGACAGGATCCAGTGGCTCTGGCAGTCCGCGCCGTGGTCGGGGTCGAGGCAGAGGGTCAGCCCCAGCTTGCGCTTCGGGCTGACGCGGCTGAACTCGAGCGGCAAGAGCGGTCCCTCGCCCATCCGCCAGCCGCCCTCGACCAGGCCCGCCAGGTTCTCGAGGTCCCAGATCAGCGACCCCCAGCCGATGACCGCGTAGCGCCTCACGCGGGGCCCGGGCAGTTGCGGAGCGCGCGTCTCTCGCGCATCCTCGACAGGCCATGCCGAGCGACTCGGCGGCCGGCGCCGGACCACGGGAGCGAGGGTGAGCCGACATGACGACGACCGAGGCCAACGCCGTCCTGGCCGCCAACGCGGCCTTCTACCACGCGATGCGCGCGGGCGACTACGAGGCGATGGAGCGGCTCTGGACCCGGGCCCGGCCGGTGAGCTGCACGCATCCGGGCCGCCCGACGATCCAGGGCCGCGCCGCGGTCATGTCGAGCTGGCGGCGCATCCTGCTCCGCGTCCGGCCGGTCCGGATCGAGCCGCTCGAGCCGGTGGCGGTGGTCACCGGCAGGACCGCGCTCGTGCTCTGCCGCGAGGATGCCGGCTCGGGCCAGATGATGGCGTCGAACACCTTCGTGCAGGAGGCGGACGGCTGGCGGATGCTCTCGCACCAGGCGGCCAAGATCCCCGGCACCTGAGCGCCGCTCAGAAGGCTGCAAGGCTGTCCTCCGGCGCTTCCTCGCGATCGGCCAGGCCATAGTCGCGGATGACGGCGGCGACGCGCAGGCGGTAGCCGGCGAAGAGGCCGCTCCGCCCGATCGCCTGGATGCGCCGGTGGCCGGGATGGTTGCGCCAGGCGGCGACCGCCGCCTCGTCGCGCCACATGCTGAGCGACAGCAGCTTGCCCGGCGTCGTCAGCGACTCGAAGCGCTCGACCGAGACGAAGCCGTCGATCGTCTCGAGCTCGCGCCGGAGCTCGGCCGCGTAGTCGAGGTAGCGGGCGCGCTTGCCCTCGGCCGGCTCGACCTCGAAGATGACGGCGATCATTGCGTTCTCCTCCTGCGCCTATGGTTCCAGCGGGTCGAAGGAGACGCCGCCGA
This sequence comes from Thermohalobaculum sp., assembly GCA_035512995.1. GTDB lineage: Bacteria > Pseudomonadota > Alphaproteobacteria > Rhodobacterales > Rhodobacteraceae > Thermohalobaculum. The sequence continues at coordinate 1,840 of DATKCY010000180.1, read as the reverse complement.
AGCTCTGCTCGACCGGCTGCAGCTCGATCGTCGAGACGTTGACATGGGCCGGGGCGTCGAGCGCGTAGGCGATCGCGTCGGCGACGTCCGCGGGCGCGAGCTCCCGGATGCCCGATGCCTTGAGCAGGGCGCGGCGCTCGGCGTCCGGCACGGCGGCGTCGTAGAACTCGGTCGCGACACGGCCGGGGCAGATCTCGCTGACGCGGACGCCGCTGCCGCGGAGCTCGATGCGCAGGTTCCGGCCCATCATCCGGATCGCGGCCTTGCTGGCGCCGTAGACGGCGGAGGCGTTCGGGTACATGCCCGCGACCGAGCCGACGAGGACGAGGTGGCCGCGCCCGCGCTCGCGCATTCCGGGCAGCACCAGGCGGACGAGCTGGAGCACCGCCGCGACGTTCGTCGTGACCGTCGCGTCGACGTCGGCGGCGCTCGCCTCGGCGAGCCCGGTGATGCCGCTGCCGATGCCGGCATTGGCGATCAGCGTGTCGACCTCGAGCCAGGGCACCAGCTCCTCCATGAGCCCGGTGTCGGTCACGTCGGCGGGGTGGGCGGTGGCGCCGGTCTCGGCTGCAAGCCGCTCGAGCCGGTCGGCCCGGCGGGCGAGCGCGTGCACGGTCCAGCCGTCGGCGGCGAGCCGGCGGACGGTGGCCTCGCCGATGCCCGACGAGGCGCCGGTGACGAGGGCGGTGCGGGTCATCGGCGCGGGGCTCCTCTGCTGCGGCTCTCCGGTCTCATGGCCAGGCCGCGAGCGGCGGCAGGCTCATGAGCACCGCCTCGGGGTTGTGGCCGGTCTCGAGGCCGAACTTCGTGCCGCGGTCGTAGACGAGGTTGAACTCGGCGTAGCGGCCGCGGCGGACGAGCTGGCGGGCGCGGTCGGCGTCGTCCCAGGGCTCGGTCCGGCGGCGCTCGGCGATCGGCAGCCAGGCGTCGAGGAAGGCGGCGCCGACGTCCTGGGTGAAGCGGAAGTCGTCTTCCCAGTCCCCCGTGCAGTGGTCGTCGAAGAAGATGCCTCCCACGCCGCGGGGCTCGCCCCGGTGGCGGATCAAAAAATAGTCGTCGGCCCAGGCCTTGAAGCGCGGGTAGCAGGCGGGGTCGTGGGCGTCGCAGGCGCGGCGGAGGACGTCGTGGAAGAAGGCGGTGTCGTCGGCGACCGGGTCGACCGGGTTGAGGTCGGTGCCGCCGCCGAACCACCAGGCCTGCGGCGTCCAGAACATGCGCGTGTTCATGTGGACCGCCGGCACCTTCGGGCTCTGCATGTGGGCGACGAGCGAGATGCCGCTGGCCCAGAAGCGGGGATCGTCGCCGAGGCCCGGCACCTCCTTCCGCGCGCTGAGGCTCGCCTGCGCGCGGGCGCCGAGCTCGCCGTGCACGGTCGAGACGTTGACGCCGACCTTCTCGAACACCCGGCCGCCGCGCATGACGCTCATGACGCCGCCGCCGCCGTCCTCTCCCCCGTCGCTCGCGCGGCGGGTCGCGATCCGCTGGAACCGGCCTGGGGGCTGATCGCCATGCGGGCCCGACCCTTGTGCGTCCTCGAGCGCCTCGAAGGCGGCGCAGATGCGGTCGCGGAGCTCGCCGAACCAGGCGGCGGCGCGGGCCTTCTGCGTCTCGAAGTCGTCGGCGGAGCCGTCCATTGCGCGCTTCCCCGTCTGCTCTGGTCTTCCCGATAGCGGCCGAACGTCGCCCGGCGCAAGGCAGGGTTGCGGTGGCGCGCGCTCGACCCTGCCTTCCGGGCAGTGTATCCCTGCCAGAACGGAACCGGGAATAGCCCATGACGCTCTGCATCCCCATCGCGGGCGTGACCCGCTAGCGAGCGGTCCTTCCGGCGCTGGCGCGCCCG
>DATKCY010000179.1:0-9467 GCA_035512995.1 Thermohalobaculum sp. | reverse complement strand
CGGCGCTGCCCTCCGGCATGAAGGCCACCATGACCGCCCGGCCGGGCGCCTGCATCGGCGCGAAGGGGCGCGCGTGCAGCTCCGCCGTCAGCGGATAGCGCTGGGAATGGACGCGTGCGTGCCTCTCGATCATGCCGGCGCTCCCCTCCCCGCGGACCGGCTGCACGCTATGCGAGCCCCGGCGCGCCCGCCAGTGCAGCCGGTGTCGCGCCGCGCGCTCGCGATCTCGCGAGCGGACAGGGCGAGCCGGCCGGATGGTCATCAGCCAAGCGAGAGGAACAAGACCGCGCCCCGCCCCTCCCGGCGGCACGGCCCATGAAGCCGGGGCCCCCCCTCACATGTTCGGGTAGTTCGGGCCGTCGCCGCCCTGCGGCGGGGTCCAGACGATGTTCTGCATCGGGTCCTTGATGTCGCAGGTCTTGCAGTGGACGCAGTTCTGGAAGTTGATCTGGAAGCGGTCGCGGCCCTCGTCGTCCTTGACGTACTCGTAGACGCCGGCCGGGCAGTAGCGCTCGGACGGGCCGCCGAACTTCTTCAGCTCCCAGCTCACCTGCGCGTCCGCATCCTTCAGCTTCAGGTGGCAGGGCTGGTCCTCGGCATGGTTGGTGAAGCTGTAGGCGACATTAGTCAGCCGGTCGAAGCTCAGCACGCCGTCGGGCTTCGGGTACTCGATCGGCTCGAAGCGGTGGGCGCGGCCGGTCGACTCGGCGTCGGTCTTGCCGTGCTTCATCGTGCCGAGGACCGGCCGGCCGATCAGGTTCGCGACCCACATGTCGAGGCCGCCAAGCGCGAGCGACGCCCAGAGCCCCCATTTCGACCAGAGCGGCTTGACATTGCGCACCCGCTTCAGGTCGTCGCCGACCGGCCCCTCGCGCACCGCCGTCTCGTAGTCGTCGAGCTCGTCGGATGCGCGTCCCGCCTGAATCGCCGCGTGCGCCGCCTCGGCCGCCGCCTTGCCGCTCAGCATCGCGTTGTGGTTGCCCTTGATCCGGGGGACGTTGACCATGCCGGCCGCGCAGCCGAGCAGCGCCGCCCCGGGCGCCACCAGCCGCGGCAGCGCCTGCCAGCCGCCCTCGCTGATCGCGCGCGCGCCATAGGCGACGCGCTTGCCGCCGCGCAGGAGCTCCGCGATCTCGGGGTGGTGCTTGAACCGCTGGAACTCGCGATAGGGGTTCAGGTACGGGTTCTCGTAGTTCAGGTGGACGACGAAGCCGACATAGACCTGGTTGTCCTCGAGGTGGTAGACGAACGACCCCCCGCCGCCATTCTTGCCGAGCGGCCAGCCCATGGTGTGCGTGACCTGGCCGGGCTTGTGCTTCTCGGGCTCGACCTCCCACAGCTCCTTCATGCCGAGGCCGTATTTCTGCGGCTCGGAGTTGGCGTCGAGCCCGAACTTCTCGATCAGCTGCTTCGAGAGCGAGCCGCGGACGCCCTCGGCCAGGAAGACGTACCTGGCGCGGAGCTCCATGCCGGGCTCGTAGCCCGGCCCCGGCGTGCCGTCGGGCTTGCGCCCGAACTCGCCCGCGACGACGCCCAGCACCTCGCCGCCCTCGCCGTAGACGAGCTCGGTGCAGGACATGCCGGGGAAGATCTCGACGCCGAGCCCCTCGGCCTGCTCGGCCATCCAGCGGCAGACATTGCCCATCGAGACGATGTAGTTGCCATGATTGTTCATCAGCGGCGGCATCAGCCGGCTCGGCAGCCGGACCGAGCCCTTCTCGCCCAGCATCAGGAAGCGGTCCTCCGAGACGGCCGTGTCGAGCGGCGCCCCCTTCTCCTTCCAGTCCGGGATCAGCGCGTCGAGCCCGCACGGGTCGAGCACCGCGCCCGATAGGATGTGGGCGCCGACCTCCGAGCCCTTCTCGAGCACGATCACGTTCCGCTCGGCGTCGAGCTGCTTCAGCCGGATCGCGGCGCTGAGGCCCGCAGGCCCCGCGCCGACGATCACGACGTCGCACTCCATCGCCTCGCGCTCGACCTCGGCCATCGTCCCTCCGCTTCAGTCGCTCCAGCCCGCCAGCCGGCTCTCGCGGAAGATGTATCGCCCGCGCCGGGGCGGCGCAACGCGCTGGACCCCGACGCGGAGTCGCGGCCTCAGACCATCGTGCGGATTTCGGCCCCGATCATCCACGAGGCCGGACACGCCGATCCCAGGCGCCACGCGAGCCTGGGGTCAGAACCACGGCTGACGATGCGGCGCTCCGGAAACCGGCTGCCTCGACGGCCCGGGCGCGGTAGAGTGCCGTCATGACACCGCCCGCCGCCACCGACCCCGCTGCTCTCCTCGACGCGCTCGCCTGGCAGGTCGAGCTCGGCGCCGACGAGGCGATCGCCGAGGCGCCCATCGACCGGTTCGCGGAGAGCGCGGAAAGCGCAGCGACCGCTCCGGCGCCGCCTGCCGCACGCCCGCGGCAGGCCGCCCCGCGCGCGTCCGAGGGCGCCACCCGAACGACGGCAGACGCGCGGCCGGGTCCGGCGGCGGCAGCCGGCGGAAGCCCCGCGGAGCTCGCGGCCGGAGCCGCGACGCTCGAGGAGCTGGCGGAGGCGGTCCGCGGCTGGCAGGGCTCGCCCCTCCGCCTCGCGGCGCGCAACCTCGTCTTCGCCGACGGGCATCCGGGCGCGCGAGTGATGCTGGTCGGCGAGGCGCCCGGCGCCGAGGAGGACCGGCAGGGCAAGCCGTTCGTCGGCGCCTCGGGGCGGCTCCTCGACCTGATGCTGGCCGCGATCGGCCTCGGCCGCCACGCGTCCGCGCCCGAGGACGCGGCTTACATCGCCAACATCCTACCCTGGCGGCCGCCCGGCAACCGCAGCCCGTCGGACGACGAGGTGGCGCAGTTCCTGCCGTTCCTCGAGCGTCACATCGCGCTCGCGCAGCCGGAGGTGATCGTGACGCTGGGCGGCGTCTCGACCAAGCACCTGCTCGGCGTCAGCCAGGGGATCACGCGCCTCCGCGGCCGCTGGGCGCGGCACGAGCCGAGCGGCCTGCCACTCCTGCCGACGCTGCACCCGGCGTTCCTGCTTCGCAGCCCGGCGCAGAAGCGGCTCGCCTGGCGCGACCTCCTGGCGCTGCGCGCCTTCCTCGACGGAGAGGCGCCGTGACGCTGCCGGTCGAGCCGGCGATGCTGCTGGCGTTCCTGCCGGTCTCGCTCCTGCTGAACGTCACGCCGGGGCCGGACATGCTGTTCTGCCTCGGCCAGGGGCTGCGCGCGGGGCCGCGGCCCGCGCTCGCGGCGGCGCTCGGCATCGGGCTCGGCGGCATGGTGCACGTCCTGCTGGCCGGCCTCGGGCTCGCGGCGCTCGTCGCGGCCTGGCCCGGCCTCTTCGACGCGATCCGCTGGGCCGGCGTCGCCTACCTCGTCTGGGTCGCCGTCCGCACGCTCGGCACGCCGCTCGAGAACGCGCCGGCCCGGCCGATCCGCCCGGGCCGCGCCTTCGCCGACGGCATGGCGGTGAACCTGCTCAATCCGAAGGTCGCGCTCTTCGTGCTCGCGCTCGTGCCGCAGTTCGTGGACCCGGCCGGCGCGCCTGTGCTGGCGCAGTTCCTCCTGCTGGGCGCGGTCATCAGCGTCGGCGGCATCGTCGTCAACGGCGCGGTCGGGCTCTCCGCCGGCGGCATCGGCCGGCGCCTGGCGCGGAGCCCGGCGGCCGAGCGGGCGCTCCGCTGGGCGACCGGGGCCCTGTTCCTCGGCCTCGCCGTGCGGCTCGCGGTGGACCGGCGATGACCCGCATCCTGGCGTTCTCGGACCTTCATCTCTCGCGCCCGCACGCGGCGGCGATCCGCGAGGCCGCGCGCGACGCCGACCTCGTGATCGGGGCCGGCGACTTCTGCAACGGCCGCCACGGGCTCGAGGAGGCGATGGAGCTGCTCTGGCCGTTCGAGGATCGCGCCGTCTACGTCCCCGGCAACGCCGAGAGCGCGGAGGAGCTCAGCGCGGCGACCGGGGCGGTCGTACTGCACGGGCAAGGGGCCGAGCGCCGCGGTCTCCGCCTCTTCGGCCTCGGCTACGGCGTGCCGGTCACGCCCTTCGGCGCCTGGTCCTGCGACCTGACGGAGGACGAGGCGGCGCGGCTGCTCGATGCCTGCGATGCGGCCGACATCCTGATCACGCATTCGCCGCCGAAGGGGGTCGCCGACCGCACCTCCGCGGGCCGGTCGGTCGGCTCGACCGCGGTCCGCGCGGCGATCGAGCGCGTGCAGCCGGCGCTCGCGCTCGTCGGTCACATTCACGATTCGCACGGGACCTCGGGCTTGATCGGGGCCACCCGCGTGCACAATCTCGGTCCCGTCCCCAACTGGTTCGAGCTTTGATGAGCCGCATCGACGAGAGCCGCCCCTTCGTCCCCGTCCGGATCGCGGTGTTGACCGTCTCCGACACCAGGGGTGCGCACGACGACCGCTCCGGCGACCTGCTGGTCGAGCGGCTGACCGCTGCCGGGCATACCCTGGCGGCGCGGGCGATCGTGCCGGACGACCGGGCGCGGATCGCCGACCAGCTGCGCGCCTGGGTCGCCGACCGGCAGGTCGACGCGGTGATCTCGACCGGCGGCACCGGGCTCACCGGCCGCGACGTGACGGTCGAGGCCCACCGCGACGTCTACGAAAAGGAGATCGAGGCCTTCGGGGCCGTCTTCACCCATGTGTCGATGGCGAAGATCGGCACCTCGGCCGTGCAGAGCCGCGCGACCGGCGGCGTCGCCGGCGGCACCTACCTGTTCGCGCTGCCGGGCTCGCCCGGCGCCTGCCGCGACGCCTGGGACGGGATCCTCGGGCCGCAGCTCGACTACCGGCACATGCCCTGCAACTTCGTCGAGATCATGCCGCGCCTCGACGAGCACATGCGCCGCAAGGCCTGACTACCGGCTCTTAACGGTCCGTCTGCTACAAGCCGCGCCCGCAGCCCCGGCGGGGGAGAGGGAGCGCATGACCCGGCTTGGCACCGAGGGCAACGGCGACGGCGAGTATCCGGACGTCGACGAGGCCTATCTCGGCCGCCTGGCCGACCTGCTGGGCGAGGAGAAGCTGCGCGAGATCCTGTCGGACGGGCTGATCGAGGTCGCCGACCGGCTGGAGCAGGTCGCGGTCCTGGCGGCGGAGAACCGGCGGCGCGAGATCGCGGCCGTCGCGCACGACCTGGTCGGCACCGCGGGCTATCTGGGCCTGACCCGCCTGTCGCTCGCCGCCACCGACCTCGAGCGGGCCGCGCGCCGCGGCGACCGCCCGCTCGACCACGAGCTCAAGGCCGTCGAGGAGCTGGCGGAAGCCGCGTTCGCCGCCATGCAGCCGCGGCTGCGTGGCGGGGCATCCTGATGGCAGCCACGATGGAGCAGAAATCCCGTCGCGGCGCGCTGGCCGGGCCCGTTCGAGCAGGGCGGGCGGCGAAGAGGGGAGAGGGCGTCCGGCCGAGATGGACGACGGACGGCTGACGGGGCACCGAAGACTTCGGCCCGCGCATCGGGCCTTGCACGACGGCACGGCTGCACTACCGTGCGAGCGCCTCGCAGCAAATCCCAGCAAGCCGCTTCGGGACGTCCGGCATGAGCGATACGATCGAGAACGGGAGCGGCGCGCAGGCCGCAGGAGACGGGGTGCCGCTGGCGCTCGTCCCCGCCGACGCGCTCGACGACGTCCTGGCGGCGCTGCCGGCGGCAGAGGCCGCCTGGGCGCGCGCGAACGGCTTTCGCGGCCGGCTCGGCACCCACCTTTCCCTGCCGGCGCCGGACGGATCGATCGCGCGGGTGCTGATCGGCTGGGGCACCGAGGAAAAGCGCCGGCGCGGACGCTTCCACCTCGGCCGCTTCGCGCGCGCCGCGCCAGCCGGCCACTACCGGCTCGATGCCGAGCTCGATCCCGAGGACGCGGCGGAGGCCGCGCTCGGCTGGCGGCTCGGCCGCTACCGCTTCGAGCGCTACAAGAAGGGCGCCAGCCGCGGCGAGGCGACGCTCGCACCTCCGCCGGGCACGGATGACCGCCTGCTCGACCTGATCGCGCGCGGCGTGTTCCTCACGCGCGACCTGATCAACACGCCCGCCAACGACATGGGGCCCGCCGCTCTCGAGGACGCGGTGCGGCGGCTCGCGGAGGCGCACGGCGCGGAGATTTCGGTCACGAAAGGCGATGCGCTGCTCGAGCGGAATTTCCCGCTGATCCACACGGTCGGGCGCGGCGCCGCCGACGCCCCGCGGCTGATCGAGCTCACCTGGGGCGCGAAGAGCGACCCCGCCGTCACGCTGGTCGGCAAGGGCGTCTGCTTCGACACCGGCGGGCTGAACCTCAAGCCCGGCGCATCGATGGCGCTGATGAAGAAGGACATGGGCGGCGCGGCGACGATGCTGGGCCTCGCGCACATGGTCATGGGGGCGGGGCTGCGCGTCCGCCTCCGCCTGTTGATCCCGGCGGTCGAGAACGTGGTGGCGGGCTCGAGCTTCCGCCCGGGCGACGTGCTGACCGCGCGGAACGGCCTGACGGTCGAGGTCAACAACACCGACGCCGAGGGCCGGCTGGTGCTGGCCGACGCGCTGGCGCTGGCGGCGGAGGCGGAGCCCGCGCTGATCCTGGACGCCGCGACGCTGACCGGCGCTGCGCGCGTGGCGCTCGGCCCCGACCTCGCGGCCTGCTTCACCGACGACGAGGCGCTGGCCGGGGCGCTCGAGTCCGCCGGCGCCCGGGTGCGCGATCCGTTCTGGCGGCTGCCGCTCTGGCCGGGCTACGAGGCTGACATCGAGCCCGCCATCGCCGATCTCGACAACGCGCCGAAGGGCGGGTTCGCGGGCGCGATCACCGCCGCCCTCTTCCTCCGCCGCTTCGCCGGCGGAGGCCCGTGGGCGCATTTCGACATCTACGGCTGGTGCCCCTCCGACAGGCCCGGATGCCCGAAGGGCGGCGAGTGCCAGGCCGCGCGCGCCATGTTCGCAATGCTGGCGGAGCGCTACGGGGGCGGAGCGTGACCGCGGACCCGCGGCTGACCCCGGTCCGCCCCGACCTCGCCGCCCGCAGGCTCCTGGGGGAGGTGGGGGCCGAGCGCTTCGCCGATCCGACGCCCATGGTCGTCACGACGCCGCTCGCGCCGCTCTCGCTGGTGCCCGACCCCGACGCCGCGCTCGACACCGAGCTGATCCACGGCGAGCGGTTCGACGTCTACGAGACGGCCGACGGCCTCGCCTGGGGCCAGTCGGCGCTCGACGGCTATGTCGGCTATGTTCCCGCCGACTGCCTGGGCGAGCCGGGGCCGGAGCCGACGCACCGCGTGACCGCGCTGGTCGCGCAGACCTACCCGGTGCCCGACATGAAGAGCCGCCCGCTCGGCCGCCTGACCCTCGGCGCCCGCGTCGCGGTCGAGGACGAGGGCGAGCGCTTCGTCCGCATCGCGGGCGGCGGTCACCTCGCCCGCCAGCACGTGGCGCCGATCGACGAGGTCGCGCCCGACTGGGTGGCGGTCGCCGAACGCTTCCTCGGCACCCCCTATCTCTGGGGCGGCCGCTCGCCGCTCGGCTGCGACTGCTCGGCGCTGGTCCAGCTTCCGCGCCAGATGGCGGGCCTCGGCGCGCCCCGCGACTCCGACATGCAGGAGGCCGGGATGGGGGAGACGATCGGCGGCAATGTCGCGCTCCGCCGCGGCGACCTCGTCTTCTGGAAGCGCCATGTCGGCATCATGCTCGACGTCGAGAGGCTGTTGCACGCAAACGCCCATCACATGGCGACCACCATCGAGCCGCTCGAGGCGGCGATCGCCCGCATCGAGGCTTCGGGAGGAGGACCCGCGACCCGGCGCGCGCGCCTCGACAGCGGCGGGTGTCACGCCTAGATCACCGCCCAGCAGCGAGGACGGGAGCCGGCATGTCGAGACTGACCCACACCAACCGGATCGGCCGCGCGGCCGCGGCGCTGCTCGCGCTCGCCCTGACGGCCGGCTGCGCCGCGGAGCCCGCGGACGCAGCCCCCAGCAACAATCCGCCGCCGATGCCGCCCGAGAAGCCCGAAGCCCCGCCGAGCCCCGCCGACTTCGACGCCTGGAAGGGCGAATTCCGCCCCCGCGCCCTCGCCGCCGGGATCGACGCCGCCACCTTCGACCGGGCCTTCGCCGGCGTCGGGGTGAACGAGGAGGTGCTGCGCCTCGACCGCTTCCAGCCCGAGTTCGTGCGCCCGCTCTGGGAGTATCTCGACACCGCCGTCTCGGACACGCGCGTCGCCAACGGGCGCGAGATGGTGTCGCGTCACCGCGCGACGCTCGACCGGATCGAGGCACGCTACGGCGTCGATCTCGGCGTCGTGGTCGCGATCTGGGGCCTCGAGAGCGCGTATGGCGAGAACTACGGCTCGATCCCGGTGATCGAGAGCCTCGCGACGCTCGCCTTTGAGGGCCGCCGCCGCGACTGGGCCGAGGAGCAGCTGATCGCCGCGCTCCGCATCATCCAGGACGGCGACATCGCGGCCGACCGCATGATCGGCTCGTGGGCCGGCGCGATGGGCCACACCCAATTCATCCCGACGAGCTTCCGCGACTACGCGGTCGATCACACCGGCGACGGCAGGCGCAACGTCTGGTCGGACGACCCGTCCGACGCGCTCGCCTCGACCGCCAACTATCTGGCAAGCTTCGGCTGGGAGCGCGGCGCGCCGACCGTGGTCGAGGTGACGCTGCCCGACGGCTTCGACTACCGCACCGCGACCTCGGACACCCGCCGCACCGCGGGCGAGTGGACCGCCGCGGGCGTGCAACCCGTCGCCGGCGGCAGCCTGCCCGCGGGCGAGGGGGTCGAGATCCTGGTCCCGGCCGGCGCGGGAGGGCCTGCCTTCGCGGCCTATCCGAACTTCCGGGTGATCAAGCGCTACAACAACGCGACCTCCTACGCGATGGCGGTCTCGCTCCTCGGCGGACGGCTGGACGCCGACATGGGGACCCGCCCCGTCGCCGGCGGCTGGCCGCGCGACGACAAGCCGCTCAGCCGCAGCGAGACGGAGGAGATGCAGAGGCGGCTGACAGCGCTCGGGTACGAGACCGGCGGCGTCGACGGCATCGTCGGCCCCGACACCCGCCGCGCGGTCCGCGCCTTCCAGTCCGCCCGCGGCCTCACGCCCGACGGCTACGTCTCGACCCGCCTCCTGGCCGCGGTGCGCAACGCGGACAGTTGAGCGCGCCCCGCGTGAGCCGCGCGCCGCTTGGCCCGCCGCGTCCGCCCGGCCAGGCTGTCGCCACAGAGGGAGAGGCCGGTGGCGCCTGCGGACAACCACCTGATCCATGACGGCGACTGCCCGTTCTGCTCGCGCCGCGCGAGCCCCGGCAGAGGGGCGGCGACGCGCCGGCGAGGACCTTCCGCCACTTCGCCGAGCGGGCCTCTACCGGCGCCGGTCGAGGCGCATCAGCATCTCGCCGTCGGCGTCGTAGAGGACCAGATTGCCCGGCTCGGTGATCTCGTAGCGCCGGGTTTCGCGGAGCGCCCGGAAGATCAGGCGTTCCTGCTGTGCGATC
>DATKCY010000178.1:0-4172 GCA_035512995.1 Thermohalobaculum sp. | reverse complement strand
GACCTCGGCGCCGTCCGGGCGGGGCTCGGCGGCGCCGCCGGGATCGCGGCCACGCTGCCGGGGGACCTGCCCGAGCGGCTGGCCGAGGCGGCGGCGCGCCTCGTCGGCCACGACGCCCTGATCGGCCTGCTCGACCGGGCGCTGGTCGAGGAGCCGCCCTATCTCGCCCGCGACGGCGGCTTCGTCGCCGAGGGGCACGACCCGGACCTCGACGAGGCCCGTCGCCTCCGCGACCAGGGCCGGGGCGTGATCGCCGGCATGCAGGCGGACTACGCGCAGAAGGCCGGCGTGCCGTCGCTGAAGATCCGGCACAACAACGTGCTCGGCTACTTCATCGAGACGACGGCGACCCATGCGGAGAAAATGCTGGCTCTCTCCGAGACCTTCATCCACCGCCAGACGCTCGCCAGCGCGGTCCGCTTCACGACCGTCGAGCTCTCCGAGCTCGAGAACCGGATCACGAACGCCGGCGCCCGCGCGCTCGAGATCGAGAAGCGGGTGTTCGGCGAGCTCCGCGCCGCCGTCGGCGAGGCCCATGCGGACATCGCCGCCACGGCCCGGGCGCTCGCCGAGCTCGACCTCCACGCCGCCGCCGCGGCGCTGGCGGCCGAGGCCGACTGGACCCGGCCGCGGATCGACGCCTCGCGCGCGTTCGACGTCCGCGGCGGCCGGCACCCGGTGGTCGAGCAGGCGCTCAAGGTCCAGGGCACGCCCTTCATCGCCAACGACTGCGATCTCTCGGCCGACGCCACGGGCCCGGCGCCGATCTGGCTCCTGACCGGGCCCAACATGGCCGGCAAGTCGACCTTCCTCCGCCAGAACGCGCTGATCGCGATCCTGGGCCAGGCGGGCTTCTTCGTGCCGGCCGAGGCCGCCCGTATCGGCGTCGTCGACCAGCTCTTCAGCCGGGTCGGCGCGGCCGACGACCTGGCGCGCGGGCGCTCGACCTTCATGGTCGAGATGGTCGAGACGGCGGCGATCCTGAACCAGGCGGGGCCGGGGGCGCTGGTCATCCTCGACGAGATCGGCCGCGGCACGGCGACATGGGACGGGCTCTCGATCGCCTGGGCGACGCTCGAGCACCTGCACGCTGTCAACCGCTGCCGCGGCCTGTTCGCGACCCACTACCACGAGCTGACGGGGCTCGCCGACACGCTCGACTGCCTCAGGACCGCGACCGTCGCCGTGCGCGAGTGGGAGGGCGAGGTCGTCTTCCTGCACGAGGTGCGCCCGGGCACCGCCGACCGCTCCTACGGCGTGCAGGTCGCGCGGCTCGCGGGCCTGCCGGACGCCGTGATCGCGCGGGCGCGCGAGGTGCTCGAGCGCCTCGAGACCGCCGAGCGCGGCGGCGCCGCGGGGCTGGTCGACGCGCTGCCCCTCTTCGCCGCGCGGCCGCCGCCGCCCCCGCCGGCGGCGCCGGGGGCGGAGCCGCTGGCGGCGCGTCTTGCCGCCATCCACCCGGACGAGCTGAGCCCGCGCGAGGCGCTCGACCTGGTCTACGAGCTGAAGGCCCTCGCGCACGAGGAGACGACATGATGGCCACGATCGACAACGCGCCCCGCTCGCGCATCGCCGTGCTCGTCGACGCCGACAATGTCGAGAGCCACCAGATCGAGTTCGCGCTCGAGCAGGCGGCGGCGCACGGCACGGTGACGCTGAGGCGCGCCTTCGGCCGGCTCGCCTCGATCCGCGGGCGCGAGCGGGCGCTGACCGAGCTCGGCTTCTCGGTCGAGGTGGCGCTGCCGGCGGCGCGCAACCGCAAGGACACGGCCGACCTGCTGCTCGCCCAGTACGCGGTCAGGCTCGCCGAGCGCCAGGCGGTCGACTTGATCGCGCTCGTCTCGTCGGACAGCGATTTTGCGACGATCGCGCGCGGGATCGCCGAATCGGGCGTGCCGGCGCTCGGATTTGGCCGGGCCGACACGCCGCAGGCGCTGCGCGAGGCCTGCATGAGCTTCACGCCCTTCCCGGGACCCGCGCCCGCGAAGAAGGCGGCGGCGGAGGGCAAGCCGGCCAAGGTCTCGGACCGCGACGCGCAGAAGCTGAAGCGGGTGATCGACGCCAGCCTGAACCGCAAGGGCAGGGCGCGGGCGCAGACGATCGGCACCCAGGTCAACCGCGCCTTCGACGGCGACTACAAGAAGCATTTCGGGGTCACGACGCTGTCGAAGCTCGTCGCGCTCCTCGACGGCTACGAGATGCGCGGCCGCGGCACCGAGGCCGAGGTGGTGGCGAAGGGCAGCGGCGGGGACTGATTTACGACGGCGCGCGCTGCGCCCGCCGCGCGAACTCAGCGGACTCGCGGCGCGCTGCGCCGCGAGACGCCGATGCCTGCTTGCGCCCGCTCCGCGCGCGCTGCGCGAAGAGAAACAGAGAAGACGTGCTGGGGAAGGCCGCCCGAGGGGCGGCCAGTGTCGAGCGTGTCGCGAGGACGGGGGCGGGTAAAGGCCGAGCCGCGCTGCCGCGCGGTGCCCGTTCCGGGCAGCCTTGACCCGCCCCCGTCCCCGCCCCGGTCCTTGCGCCTCAGCGCGGGCGGCCGGCGGGGCGGGTCACGATGAAGGTGGCGACGCAGGCGAGGACCGCCGCCTGGAGGGCGAGGAGCGCAGGTCCGACGCCGAGCGCGAGCGAGAGGACGAGGCTCGCCGCCATCGCGACGAGCGCCGCGCGCTTGGCCCTCGGGCTGATCGCGCCCTCCTCGCGCCAGGCCCGGATCGGGGGTCCGAGGCGGGGATGGTCCACCAGCCAGTCGTGGAACCGCATCGAGCCGCGGGCGAAGCAGAACGCCGCGAGCAGCAGGAACGGCACGGTGGGCAGGAGCGGCAGGGCGATGCCGAGGAGCCCGAGGCCGAGCGCCGCCCCTCCCGCCGTGATCCAGATCAGTCGCATCGCCTGCGGTCCCCGCCTGACAGCGGCAGAGATAGGGCGGGACGGGGCGGCGTGCGAGCGCCGCCCTCAGGCGGGGGCGTCGAGCCCGAGCCGCGCGGCGAGGCCCCGGAGCGTCCGCCGGGCCGGCCCGTCCCAGACCGCGGCGTCGGCGAGCCAGAGCGCCGCCTCGCTCCTGAGGATCAGCCCGTCGTCGAGCACGCGCAGGTGGTTGGCGCGGAGCGTCTCGCCCGTCGAGGTGATGTCGACGATCGCCTCTGCGGTCAGGTTCTTCGGCGCCGCCTCGGTCGCGCCCTGGCTGTCGATCAGGCGGTAGTCGGCGACGCCCTTCTCGTGGAAGAAGGCGCGCGCGAGGTTCGGGTACTTGGTCGCGACGCGCAGCCCGTGGCCGTGGCGCGCGCGGAAGCGGGCCGCCACCTGGTCGAGGTCGCCCATGGTCTCGACGTCGATCCAGAATGCGGGCACCGCGACCACCACGTCGGCGCCGCCGATGCCGAGGGCGGCGAGCCGCCGCACCCGGGGCGCCCGGTCCGGCATCGCCTCCCGCACCAGGTCGTCGCCGGTGACGCCGCAGTGGATGCGCCCCTGCGTCAGCGCGGCCGGGATCTCGGCCGCCGACAGGAGGGCGATGTCGAGCCCGTCGAGCCCCTTCGCGACGGCGGCGTAGGTCCGGTCCTGGCCGCTGCGGCGGACGGCGATGCCGCGCTCGGCGAACCAGCCGAAGCTGTCCTCCATCAGCCGGCCCTTCGATGGCAGCCCGAGGACCAGCCGCGTCATCCCGGCTCTCCCGCCGCCAGTGCCGCCTCGGGCCGGATCATGCCGCCGACCGCCGGGACCGGCGGGGCGGCGCCGAGGCGCGCGGTCATCGAATCGTAGCGCCCGCCGCCCGCGAGCGGCGGCAGCCCGGGCCGGCCGGCGGCGGCGACCTCGAAGACGAAGCCGTCGTAGTATTCGAGCTTGCGCCCGAAGTCGGCGTCGAAGGGCAGCTCGGCGGTGGCGATGCCCGCCACCTCGAGCGCGGCCAGCCGGTCGGCGAAGCGCTCGAGCGCCGCGGCGACGGCGGGGCCGGTGCCGGCCAGCAGCCGGTCGAGCTCGGCAAGCGCCTGCGGAGCCGGGCCGCTGACGGCGAGCGCCGCCTCGATCAGCCGGCCGTGTGCGGGGTCCATCGGCGGCTCCCCGGCGGCCGCGGCGAGCTCGGTCGCGCGGGCCGCGATCTCGGCCGTCTCGCGGAGGCCCAGCACCTCGCCCGCCTCCTCCGCTAACGCGGCGACGGCGGCCTCCGGCTCGGG
>DATKCY010000177.1:0-3160 GCA_035512995.1 Thermohalobaculum sp. | reverse complement strand
GGCCGACCGCGCGCGCGGCGGGTGCGCGTGCGTCGGTTGCGCAGGCCCTGCCTGCGGCCCGGCAGGTCCAGTGAACCCCATACCCCCACCCATCGCCGCGACGACGGATACCTGATACAACCTTAGCGTTAACGTGTCGCTGCGCCAAGGGCCTGTCGCTGCTCGCTGCGGTCCCGCTGGAAGCCGGCCGTGCGCGGCGCGTCGCGGGGGGCTTACCGCCCTGCCCGCGCTCGGCTAGCCTGGCCTCCGGCCGGGCGGAGGAGCACCATGGCGGACGGCACCGAGGCGCGCGACCGGATCTTCCTGCACGGCTATGGCCGCGAGGTCGAGATCGGGGTGCTGGAGGAGGAGCGGGGCGTGCGCCAGCGCCTGATGTTCGACATCGAGCTCGAGGTGGCGGCGCCCGCCGCCCGCGACGACGTGGGCGAGGTCGTCAGCTATGTTACGCTGGTCGAGGCGGTCGAGGCGGTGGCGGACGGCCCGCGCCTCGACCTGGTCGAGACCTTCGCCGAGCGGGTCGCCGAGCGCTGCCTCGCCGACCCGCGCGCGGCCCGCGTGCACGTGCGGATCGCCAAGCTCGACCGGCTGGCGGGCGGCGCGCGCTTCGGCGTCGCGATCACCCGCCCCCGCTGAGGGGCCCCGCGCCGGCCTCAGCGGTTGGTGCCCGCGCCGGCGCCCTCGCCGCCTTCGATGAAGAACTTGCCCGGGTCGATCTGCACGTTCGAGCGCGTGTTCGAGAGCGCGACCGTGGTCGTCAGTCCCTGCGCGTCGCGCACCACCCACTGCGTGAGCTCGAGCGGGTTGTCGTTGAACACCATCGTGATCGAGCCCTGGCCCGGATTGTCGGGGTCGACCGCGGTCACGCGCATCTGCGTGCCCGAGCGCTCGATCGACTGCACGGCGCCGGCCGAGCGCAGGTCGACGCGGTCGCTGAGCAGGATGTCGAGCGGGGTCTGCCCGAGCGGGTAGCGGTCGAGCGTGTTCATCCGCGTGTCCTGCACCGCGACCCAGGTGCCGTCGGCGACGATCAGCGTCGGGTTCGGCGGGCGGTACTCGAAGCGCACCCGGCCCGGGCGGCGCATGTAGAACTCGCCCTCGGAGGCGTCGCCGTCCGGCCCGACCTGGACGAAGGCGCCCTGCATCGTGGTGATGCCGTTCAGGTAGTTGGTGATGCGGGTGAGGTCGCGGGCGTCCTCGCCGCTCTGCGCGAAGCCGGGGCCGGGGAGGGTGGCGACGATGGCGCCCGCGGCGCCGAGGAGAAGCGTGCGTCTGTTCATGGTCCCAATCTGGCTGCTCGATCGGGCATTGCAACGGGGGGGCAGCGCAAAACCGTCGGGTTAACGAGGGCCGGGGCCCCTCCGGTCACCGCTCCTCGATCATGATGTCGCGCTTGCCGACCGCGTTGGCGGGGCTGACGACCCCTTGCGTCTCCATCTGCTCGACCAGGCGCGCGGCCTTGTTGGAGCCGATCGCGAGCTTGCGCTGGATGTCGCTGGTCGAGCACTTGCGGTCGCGCGCGACGATCGCGACGGCCTTGTCGTAGAGCTCGTCGTCGCCGTCGCCGGCGACCGCCAGCCCCAGCTTCTCGTCGACGAGGCTCTGCGCCTCCTCGTCGCCGCCCTCGGTGACCGCGCCGACATAGTCGGGCGCGCCGAGCGACTTCAGGTGCGCCACCACCTCCTCGACCTCCTCGTCCGAGACGAAGGGGCCGTGCACGCGGCGGATGCGTCCACCGCCGGCCATGTAGAGCATGTCGCCCTGGCCGAGCAGCTGCTCGGCCCCCTGCTCGCCGAGGATCGTGCGGCTGTCGATCTTCGAGGTCACCTGGAACGAGATCCGGGTCGGGAAGTTCGCCTTGATCGTGCCGGTGATGACGTCGACCGACGGGCGCTGCGTCGCCATGATCAGGTGGATGCCCGACGCGCGCGCCATCTGCGCCAGGCGCTGGATGCAGGCCTCGATCTCCTTGCCCGCGACCATCATCAGGTCGGCCATCTCGTCGACGATGACGACGATGAAGGGGATCTCCTCCGGCTCGAAGGCCTCGGTCTCGTAGAGCGGCTCGCCCGTCCCCTCGTCGAAGCCGACATGGACGGTGCGGCTGAAATCCTCGCCCTTCTCGAGCGCCTCGCGCACGCGGGCGTTGTAGCCCTCGATGTTGCGGACGCCCATCTTCGACATCTTGCGGTAGCGCTCCTCCATCTCGGAGACGACCCATTTGAGCGCGACCACCGCCTTCTTCGGGTCGGTCACGACGGGCGAGAGCAGGTGCGGGATGTTGTCGTAGACCGAGAGCTCCAGCATCTTCGGGTCGATCATGATCAGCCGGCACTGGTCGGGGCCGAGCCGGTACAGGAGCGACAGGATCATGGTGTTGATCGCGACCGACTTGCCCGAGCCGGTGGTCCCCGCGATCAGGAGGTGCGGCATGCGGCTGAGGTCGGTCACGACCGGCACGCCCGCGATGTCCTTGCCGAGGGCGAGGGCCAGCTTCTCGCGGCCGTCGCCGTAGGAGGCGCTCTCGAACAGCTCGCGCAGCAGCACCTGCTCGCGGCGCGCGTTCGGCAGCTCGATGCCGATGACCGAGCGGCCCGGCACGGTCGCGATGCGGGCCGAGAGGGCCGACATCGAGCGGGCGATGTCGTCGGCGAGGCCGATCACGCGGCTGGCCTTGAGGCCCGGCGCCGGCTCGAGCTCGTAGAGGGTCACGACCGGGCCGGCCTTGACCGCGGTGATCTCGCCGCGCACGCCGTAGTCCTCGAGCACGGTCTCGAGCATGCGCGCGTTCTCGTCGAGCGCGGTCTGCGACCCGTGCTCGCGCACGCCCGGCCGCGGCGGCTGCAGGAGCGCGAGCGGCGGGGCGTCGTAGACGGCGGCCTCGGCGTCGAACAGCGTCGGCTGCGCCTCGGCCTCGGCCCGGCGGCTCTTCCTCGCCGCGCGCGGGGCCTGCTGCACGCGCGGGGCCAGGCGCGGCGGCGCCTCCGCGTCCTCGAGGCCCGAGACGCGGTCGGTCGCGGTCCGCCCGGCGCGCAGCCGCTCGATCGCGGAGGCGAGCTGGCGCCGCTCGGTCTCGCTGCCGGGGCCGAGGTCGTCCGCGGGCTCGTCCGCGCCCGGTTGGCGGCCACCGGGCGAGAGGCGGGGCAGCGCGATCCGCGGCATC